>VBFG01000123.1 GCA_005882635.1 Chloroflexota bacterium
GAGCCGGTGGTCCGTCACCATCGCGCGGCCTTCTGACCAGGATTTCGACTAGCTCAGACGCTCACCGCCAGAACGTTGGAGCACGTTCGGATCCCTGCCCGACGCCGTCCGCGACCTCCGACTCGGACCGCTCGTGCGTGAATCGAGCACGATTGCACCGTCCTTCCGGCCGCTCCGGACCCTCAGGGCGCGCCAACGTTCCGCGGGTGGCCGTCTGATCAACTCCGCGTTGGGAGCGGCAGCCACGAGGAGGCACACTGCCGGCCGGTCGGCCGCGGATCTGGTCATCCATGCACCCACCTCCCGCGATCCATGTTCGAGCATGGGCGCCGTTGTGAGCACGTGCGCGCCCGACCGCGAGGGTCGGAGCGGGACCCCGTGCTACACTCCGGCGCGCCTCGGCCCCAGCCGTGGCACGCACCCGGCGTCGAGAGACGTCGGAGATCACACGCGGACCGTTCCGACCGGGACGGTGCCGGCCGAGCGCCGCCAGTGCGGTGAACCGGCCGGAAACCCGGCGACGAGGTCCGCGGAGGAACGAAACCGAACCAGGAGGTCTCGCCCCGTGCCGTCCGTCTCGATGCGGCAGCTACTCGAAGCCGGTGTCCACTTCGGCCACCAGACGCGCCGCTGGAACCCCAAGATGCGCCCGTTCATCTTTGCCGAGCGCAACGGGATCCACATCATCGATCTCGCCCAGACCGTCAGGCATCTGGACTCCTCGCTCGACTTCGTCCGGGAGACGGTCGCTCGCGGGGAGTACGTCCTCTTCGTCGGGACGAAGAAGCAGGCCCAGGAGCCGATCGCCCAGGAAGCGGCGCGGGCCAGCCAGCCGTTCGTCAACAAGCGCTGGCTCGGCGGCATGCTGACCAACTTCTCCACGATCAAGAAGCGGATCGCCCTGCTCGAGCAGCTCGAGGCGCGCCAGCAGACCGGCGACTTCGAACGGATGACGAAGAAGGAAGCCGCCAAGCTGACCGACGAGATGAACAAGCTGACGCTGACCGTCGGCGGGATGCGCAAGATGAAGCGGGTCCCGGGCGCGGTGTTCATCATCGACCCGCATCGCGAGCGCATCGCCGTCACCGAGGCGAACAAGCTCGAGGTCCCCGTCGTCGCGACCGGCGACACCAACGTCGACCCCGACGAGATCGACCACATCATCCCGGCCAACGACGACGCGATCCGGTCGATCCGCCTGCTCTGCCAGCTGATCGCGGACGCCTGCATCGAAGGCCAGCAGGAGCGCGCGGCGCGGGCGGTCGAGCCCGAGCCCGAGGTCGCGATCACGGCCGAGCCCGAGTACGACGAGTCCGCGTCGGACGAGCTCGTCGCAGCCCTCGCCGGCGGCGCGGCCCTGACGTTCGAGCCGGACGCCGACGAGGAGGATCTCCTCCCCGGTGCGCGTCCCGCGCCCGCCCCGGTCGACGCGGCGGCCGTTGCGGCCGAGGCCACGCCCGAGGAGATCGCGGCCGAGCTGGCGCGCGAGGCCGCCGAGAAGGAAGAGACCGCCGCGGCCGGCTGACCCCCGGGACCATTCGCCCGCGGGGCCGGCCATCGCGGCCGTCCCCGGGCGCCCGACGAGACACAAGGACACGGATCGAGACTCATGCAGACGACACAGGAGAAGGCAACGAACATGGCGGAGATCACTGCCGCGATGGTCAAGGAGCTCCGCGAGCGAACCGGCGCGGGCTTCATGGACTGCAAGAACGCGCTGGTCGAGGCCGACGGCGACCTGGACAAGGCCGTCGTGCTGCTGGGCCAGCGCGGGCTGGCGGCTGCCGCCAAGAAGTCCAGCCGCGAGGCGCGGGAAGGCCTCGTATCGAGCTACATCCACCCCGGTGGACGGGTCGGCGCCCTGGTCGAGGTGAACTGCGAGACGGACTTCGTCGCGCGCACGGACGAATTCCAGAAGCTCGTTCGCGACCTCGCCGTTCAGGTCGCCGCGCTGAGCCCGCTCTACGTCGACGCGGACGCGATCCCGGCCGACGTGCTGGAGGCCAAGCGGGCTGAGCTCCTCGCCGATGAATCGGTCCTCAAGAAGCCCGAGGCGATCCGGCCCCAGATCGTCGATGGCCAGCTGAAGAAGTGGTACGCCCAGGTCTGTCTGCTCGACCAGCCCTTCCGGGATGAGGAGCGCACCGTCCGCGAGCTGGTCACCGAGAAGATCGCGACGATCGGCGAGAACATCCGGGTCCGCCGCTTCACGCGCTACGCACTCGGGGAGGAGCTGTGACCGACACCGCGACCGACACCGCTGCACGGCCGACGGCGGAGGCCCCCATCTCCGCGGGCGAGCTGCGCTATCGGCGGATCCTGCTCAAGCTGTCGGGCGAGGCGCTCCTCGGCGATCGACCGTATGGCGTCGACCCCGCGTTCTGCGCGTTCATCGCCCGCCAGGTCGCCGAGGTCCACCGGCTCGGCGTCCAGGTCGGGATCGTCGTCGGCGGCGGCAACATCTTCCGGGGGCTGGCGGCCGCGGCCAGCGGGATGGACCGTGCGACGGGCGACTACATCGGGATGCTGGCGACCGTGATGAACGGCCTGGCCCTCCAGGACGCCCTCGAGCGTGCCGGCGTCCAGACGCGGGTGATGAGCGCGATCGCCATGAACGAGGTCGCCGAGCCGTACATCCGGCGGCGGGCCGTCCGCCACCTCGAGAAGGGCCGCGTCGCGATCTTCGTGGCCGGCACCGGCAACCCGTACTTCACGACGGATACCGCGGCGGCCCTGCGGGCGGTCGAGATCGGCGCCGAGGTCCTCCTGAAGGCGACCAAGGTCGATGGCGTCTACGACGCCGACCCGCTCACGAATCCTGACGCCCGGCGCTACGCTGAGCTGGAGTACGCCGACCTCCTCCGGGACCAGCTCAAGGTCCTCGACGCGGCCGCGGTCTCCCTCTGCATGGAGAACGACCTGCCGATCGTCGTCTTCGACCTCAACAAGCCCGACAACATCACCCGCGTCGCCGCCGGTCAGCCGGTCGGCACCCGGATCGCCGGCGCCCGCGGCGCCGTCGGAGGAAGCCGATGAGCACCGAGACGATCTCGTCCGCCGATCACAAGATGGGCCGGGCGGTCGAGGCGATGGAGCGCGACTTCCAGGCCTTCCGCACCGGCCGCGCCTCCACGGCCCTCGTCGAGCGCCTGACCGTCGACTACTACGGGACCCAGACGCCGCTCAACCAGCTGGCCGGGATCAGCGTCCCCGAGGCGCACCAGATCGTCATCCAGCCGTGGGATCGGGCCGTCCTCGGTGCGATCGAGAAGGCGATCCAGAAGAGCGAGCTCGGGCTCGTCCCGAACGTCGATGGAACCGTCGTCCGCCTGAACATCCCGCCCCTGACCGAGGAGCGTCGCAAGGACCTCGTCAAGAGCGTCCACCGGCGGATGGAAGAGGCCCGCGTCGAGATCCGGAACCTGCGCCGGGATGCCGCCGACGACCTGAAGAAGGAGGAGCGGGACGGCTCCGTCGGCGCCGACGAGGCGCACCGCCAGCTCGACCACCTCCAGAAGACGACCGATCGCTGGATCGGCGAGGTCGATCGCCTCGGGGCGGCCAAGGAACAGGAGGTCATGGAGGTCTAGTGGCCGGTCCGCCGCTCGCCCGGCCGACTGACGCGCCGCCGACGGCGCACCGCTCGACCGCCGCGCCGAGCGAGGCCGCCCGGGCGGGCGCCCCGGCTGCCGCTCCGGCACCGGACCGCCTCCTGCCGGACGCGGACCTCCCGCGGCACGTCGCGATCATCATGGACGGCAACCGGCGCTGGGCCCGCCAGCGCGGGCTGCCGGAGGTGGAGGGCCACGCCGCCGGCGTCGAAGCGATCCGGACGCTCCTCCGCCACGCCGTCCGGCGCGGGGTGCCGGTCGTCACCGTCTACGCCTTCAGCCGGGAGAACTGGGCCCGCTCGGACGACGAGGTCCGCGGCCTGTTCGCCCTCCTCGAGGGAGCGATCCGCAGCGAGACGCCGGAGCTCAAGGCCCAGGGCGTCCGCATCCGGCTCCTCGGCCGCCTCGACGAGCTGCCCGACGACACCCGCCGGTCGATCGAGGATGCCCTCGCCGAGACCGCCGACGGCAGTCGGCTGCTCCTGAACGTCGCGTTCAACTATGCCGGCCGCACGGAGATCGTCGATGCGTTCCGGCGGATCGCGGCGAGCGGGATCGATGCGGCGACTGTCGACGAGACGACGATCGCCGACGCGCTCTACACGGCCGGCCTGCCCGACCCGGACCTCGTGATCCGGACCGGCGGCGAGCAGCGCCTGTCCAACTTCCTCATCTGGCAGGCGGCCTACGCCGAGCTGTACACGACGGAGGTGCTCTGGCCGGACTTCGGAGCGGACGCCTTCGACGCGGCCCTCCTCGAGTTCGCCAGCCGGACACGCCGGTTCGGACGCTGAGCGGGGTCGCGCCGGTCCCGGCGTCCATGCTTCGGCAGCGCACGATCAGCGCGGCCGTCCTGATCCCGCCACTGCTGGTCGCGCTGATCCTCGGGCGCCCGTGGATCGTGGTCGTCGTCGTCGTCGCGACCGGGCTCGCCGCGCGGGAGGTGTTCGGCCTGCTGACGGCGGCGGGCTACTCGACCCTCGAGTGGCTCGGGACGGCGTTCGCGGTCGCGCTGGTCGTCGACGCCGCGCTGGCCCCGGCGCAGGACCCCAGCGGCAGCCTGCTGTTCGCGATCGGGGCGATTCTCGTCGCGGTCGGGGCCTTCTTCCGCCCGGATCCGCGCGACGGCCTGCCGACCTGGTTCGCCACCGTGTTCGGGACGTTCTACGCGTCCCTGCTCGCGTTCGTCGTCCGTCTCGGCGAGCGGGCCCCGGCGATCCCCGCCGGATCGGCCCTCGGCTGGTTCACCGCCGAGCAGGGCTGGATCCTCCTGCTCGTGCTGACGGTCTGGGCGTACGACACCGGGGCGTACTTCGTCGGCCGTCGTTACGGAGAGCGGCGGTTCCTGAGCCACATCTCGCCGTCGAAGACGTACGCGGGCCTGCTCGGAGGGATCGCGGCGGCGACGGTCGTGTCCGGCGTGATGCTCGTCGCGCTCGGCCAGTCACCCCTTGGGGCGGTCGTGCTCGGGCCCCTCGTGGCGCTCGCCGCGCAGGCGGGGGATCTCGCCGAGTCGATGCTCAAGCGCGCGGCAGGGGTGAAGGACTCCGGGCGGCTGATCCCGGGTCACGGTGGGCTCCTCGATCGGGTCGACTCGTTCCTCTTCGCCGCTCCGGCGGTCGCCCTCTATGTCGTCGTCGCGTATCACTGACGGCGGCCCGACGGGGCGACGCCGCGTGGCGGTCCTCGGCTCGACCGGGTCGATCGGGACGCAGACGCTCGACGTCCTCGCCGCCCATCCCGACGCGTTCGAGGTCGTCGCCCTCGCCGCGGGTCGGAACGAGGCTCTGCTCGCGGATCAAGCTGCGCGTCATCGACCACGCGAGACGGTCCTGGCCAAGGACGAGCCGGACCGCCTCGAGGCCATCGCGACCCGCGACGACGTCGATCTCGTCGTCGTCGCCACCGGCGGGATCGTCAGCCTCCGGCCCGTCCTCGCCGCGCTCCGCGCCGGCAAGATCGTGGCAACCGCCAACAAGGAGACGCTCGTCGCGGGGGGCCATCTCGTGATGCCGGAGGCGCGAGCCCGCGCCGCGGCGGTCGCCGCGACGACCCCGGGCGACCCGATGGCCAGCCCGCTCGCCTGGCTCCGCCCGATCGATTCGGAGCACTCGGCGATCTGGCAATGCCTCGTCGGGGAGCCGCTGAACCGGGTCGCCTCGCTCGTCCTGACCGCGTCGGGCGGGCCGTTCCTCGACGGGCCGGCGGACCTGTCGTCGGTGACCCCGGACCAGGCCCTCCGCCACCCGACCTGGTCGATGGGGGCCAAGATCACGATCGACTCGGCGACGCTCGCCAACAAGGGCCTGGAGGTCGTCGAGGCACGCTGGCTGTACGATGTCGATGACGCCGCGATCGACGTGGTCGTCCATCCGCAGAGCGTCGTCCACTCAGCGGTCCGCTTCGTGGACGGCTCGCTCAAGGCCCAGCTGGGCACCCCGGATATGCGCACCCCGATCCAGTACGCCCTGACCTATCCCGATCGCCGGCCGTCGCCGTCGGCTGCGGTCGACCTCGTCGAGGCCGGCCGACTCGATTTCCGTCGACCCGACGAGACGCGGTTCCCGGCCCTCCGCGTCGCCCGCGAGGCCGGCCGCATCGGCCAGCGCGCGACGACCGCCCTGATCGCGGCCGACGACGTGGCCGTCGAGCGCTTCCTGAGCGGGTCACTCCGGTTCGACGAGATCCCGGCGCTCCTGGCGGCGGCCGTCGCCCGGTTCGGCGAAGGGCCCGACCAGGCGCCCGACGTCGACGCGCTGCTCGCCCTCGACGGCGAGGTCCGGGCGGCCTTCTCGCGGGGCCCGATCGGAGCGGCCGGGTGAGCGGGATCCTCGTCCCGGTGATCACGCTGGTCCTGTTCTTCGTCGTGCTCGGCGGCCTCGTCCTCGTCCACGAGCTGGGCCACTTCATCACGGCCCGCCTGGCCGGTGTCCGGGTGCTCGAGTTCGGGATCGGCTTCCCGCCGCGGGCGAAGGTCCTGCGGTCGCGCGGCGAGACGCTCTACACCCTCAACTGGCTGCCGATCGGCGGCTTCGTCAAGCTCGAGGGCGAGGATGGCGATGACGCGGGCGATCCCCGCTCCTTCGTCCGCGCCCGGCTGCCGACGCGGCTGGTCATCCTGGTCGCTGGCGTCGGGATGAACCTCCTCGCCGCCTTCCTGATCTTCACCGCGATCGCCTGGGTGGCGACCCCGTTCAAGGGCCTGCGCTTCTCCGAGGTCCAACCGGACTCGCCGGCGGCGGCTGCCGCGCTCCAGCCGGGCGAGACGATCCTCGCCGTCAATGGCCAGCAGTTCGAGTTCTTCGAGTCGGACGGCGTCCTCGAGGCGCTCCAGTCCGACGTCGGCAAGACCGTCACCCTGACCATTCAGCGGACGGACGGCAGGATCCAGACGGCCCAGGTGACCCTCCGCTCGAAGGCGGAGATCGACGCCGCTCCGCGGGACCCCGTCACGGGCCGATCGACGAAAGGTCCGCTCGGGATCAGCGGCGGCGAGCGGGGCCTCGAGGTCGTCTTCTTCGGGACGTACTCGCGCGACCTGCCGAGCGCGATCGCGATCGGCGCCAGCCAGACGACGTACTGGTTCGGGGTGATCCTCCGTGGCCTGGGCGATCTGGTCCAGCAGGTCATCACGAACCCGACGGCGCCGCCGCCGGTCTCGGGCCCGATCGGGATCGCGACCCAGATCGGCGACATCTTCTTCGGGGCCGGGCCGATCCTGACCCTCTATGTCGCCGGAATCCTGTCCGCGAACCTGGCCCTCGTGAACATCCTGCCGTTCCCGCCGCTCGACGGCGGCCGGATGCTGATGATCGTCCTGAAGTCGATCTTCGGGAGCCGGATCAGCCTGCGCGCGGAGCGCCTGACGTACGTCGTCGGCTTCGCCTTCCTGATGGCGTTCCTGATCTGGGTCAGCGGCTTCGACATCGTCCGGATCCTGTCTGGCGGCTCGTAGCGGCCCGCGCCATGTCCTCGCAAGACGCCCTCAAGCCCCGACGTCGGTCGACGGTCAGCGTCGACGTGGGCGGCGTCCTCGTCGGCTCGGCCCACCCCGTCGTCGTGCAATCAATGACGAACACGGACACGGCCGATGCCGATGCGACGGCGATCCAGGTCGCCCGGCTCGCCCACGCCGGGTCGCAGCTCGTGCGGGTGACCGTCAACACCGAGGAGGCGGCCGCCGCCGTCCCCGAGATGATGGACAAGCTCCGCAACAACCTCGGCGTCGACGTGCCGGTCATCGGCGACTTCCACTACAACGGCCACAAGCTCCTGGTGGAGTACCCGGCGATGGCGACGGCGCTGGCGAAGTACCGGATCAACCCGGGCAACGTCGGGGCGAAGCGCCACGACGAGCACTTCGCGACGATCGTCCGGGTCGCGATCGACAACGACAAGCCGGTCCGGATCGGGGTCAACTGGGGCTCGCTGGACCAGCAGCTCCTGACCGAGCTGATGAACGCCAACGCGGCGGCGGCCGAGCCGCGCGACTCGCGCGACGTGATGATCGAGGCGATGATCGAGTCCGCGATGCGCTCGGCCGAGCTGGCCGAGCAGACGGGACTCGGCCACGACCGGATCATCATCAGCGCCAAGGTCAGCCAGGTCCGCGATCTCGTCGACGTCTACCGGCTTCTCGCCGCCCGGTCGGACTACCCGCTCCACCTCGGGCTGACGGAGGCCGGGATGGGCGACAAGGGGATCGTCGCGTCGACGGCCGGGCTGGCGATCCTGCTGAACGAGGGCATCGGCGACACGATCCGCGTCTCGCTGACGCCCGGGCCGGGCGCCGCCCGCGAGCGCGAGGTCGAGATCGCCCAGCAGGTGCTCCAGTCGATGGGCCTCCGGTCGTTCATCCCCCAGGTCAGCGCCTGCCCGGGCTGCGGCCGGACGACCTCGACCTTCTTCCAGGAGATGGCCCAGCAGATCCAGCAGCATCTCAAGGACCGGATGCCGGCGTGGCAGGCGACCCACCCGGGCGTCGAGGAGATGCGGGTCGCCGTCATGGGCTGCGTCGTCAACGGCCCCGGCGAGAGCAAGCACGCCGACATCGGCATCTCGCTGCCGGGCACGTTCGAGGACCCGGTCGCCCCCGTCTTCATCGACGGCCGGCTCGACCGGACCCTCCGCGGCGAGGGCCTCGTCGCCGAGTTCATCGACATCCTCGAGGACTACGTCGACCGCCGCTATCCGGCCGCCCGGGCGGAGGTCGCGGCCGGCTGAGCGCCGACGAATCCGGGCGGACGAGCCACCTCCTCGCTTGAGTGGGCCACGCTCGGCGTGTATACTTCCGCCCGAACTGAACGGCCGCTCCGTGACGTGGGTGACCCCCACGTTTCTTTTTGTCGGCCTAGGGATCAGAGCATCGAGGAGGCGCCGTGAGTCGCGATTTCGTCGGTGCCCTCCTCCAGCTCAACGCCGAGAAGCAGGTTCCTCGAGAGCAGCTGATCCATGCGGTGGAGGACGGCATCCAGTCCGCCTACCGCCGGGTCGCCGGCGACGAGGACATCCACGTCCGGATCGATGCCGAGACCGGCAAGATCCGCGTCTTCCGCGCCCGGACCGCAGTCGAGGAAGTCGAGGATCCGCTCGTCGAGTTCGGTCTCGAGGAGGCGCGTCAGCACAAGCCGGACGCGCGCCCGGGCGACCTCGTCGAGACCGAGGAGATCGAGGAGGACATCTTTGGTCGGATCGGCGCCCAGACGGCGAAGCAGATCGTCCTCCAGCGGCTCCGCGAGGTCGAGCGCGACCAGGTCTTCGACAAGTTCGCCAACCGCGAAGGCGAGATGATCACCGGGACCGTCAACCGGGTCGAGCCGCGGGCGATCATTCTCGACGTCGGCAACAACGTCGAGGCCGTCCTGGCGACGTCCGAGCAGTCGGCGGTCGAGCACTACCGGATCGGCCAGAACGTCAAGGCCTACGTGCTCGAGGTCCGCCGCTCGAGCCGCGGACCCCAGATCCTCGTCAGCCGGACCCACAAGGGCTTCCTCAAGCGCCTCTTCGAGCTCGAGGTCCCCGAGGTCCACAGCGGCACCGTCGAGATCAAGGCGATCGCCCGCGAGCCCGGCTCGCGGTCGAAGGTCGCCGTCTCGTCGCGCCAGGAGGGTCTCGACCCGGTCGGTGCCGCGGTCGGCCAGCGTGGGGCGCGCGTCCAGGCGGTCGTCGCCGAGCTCGGTGGCGAGAAGATCGACATCATCCCGTGGAACGACGACGCCAGCATCTTCGTCGCCAACGCGCTGTCGCCCGCCCAGGTGATCGGCGTCGACATCGACGAAGAGCACCGGATCGCCAACGTCACCGTCCCGGAGCGGATGTTGTCGCTCGCGATCGGCCGCGAGGGCCAGAACGCCAGGCTCGCGGCTCGCCTGACGGGCTGGCGGATCGACATCCGGAGCGACGTCTCGGTCGCTGCCAAGGCGGCCGAGGATGAGGCGGCCCAGGCCCAGGCGCAGGCGGCGACACGCGAGGCGCCGGCAGCAGGGACTGAGGCTCCTGCCGCCCCCGCCGAGGCGCCTGCTGAAAAGGCGGCCCCGGCTGCTGCTGCGGCGGTTGTTGCTGCGGCGGCCGATGGGCCGGCCGAGGCGGCGACGCCCGAGTCACCGGTGACCGAGGCGCCCGCGGCCAAGAAGCCGGCGGCGGCCAAGCCCGCCGCCGCGAAGCCTGCTGCCGCGAAGCCTGCCGCCGCGAAGCCTGCGGCGACGAAGCCTGCGGCGACGAAGCCCCGCGCTCGCAAGCCTGCGACATCGACGACGCCGGCGGACGCCGCGGACACCACCGAGGCCAAGCCGGCCGAGGCGGATGCGAACGGCGCGAACCCGGCGAAGAAGACACGAGCCAAGAAGGCCACGACCGCCGGCGAGGTGGCATCGTAACGCGGGCCCAACCGGCCGCGCCGCGCCGGATTCCAACGCGATCGTGCGTCGCCTGCCGGACGGCTCGGCCGAAGCGCGATCTCGTCCGGATCGTCCGAACACCGACCGGCGACATGACAATTGATGAGACCGGCCGGCTGGCCGGCAGGGGCGCTTACCTCTGTCGGGACGCCGGCTGCTGGACCCGAGCCATCGAGCGCGGCGCCCTGGGGCGAGCGCTCGAGGCAGCGGTCCCACCAGCACTCCGGGAGGCGCTGCTGGCGGGGCCGTCGACACTGAACTTCGAAGGAGGAGCCCGTGGCCAGGAGTAGAAGCGGCACCCGCGGCCGTCGCGGGCCGCGCAAGCCACCGCGTCGAGACACCGGCGCCCAGGCACAGGTGCAGGTGCTCGATCCCCGCGAGCGTGGCGCGATCGAGTTGCCCGCGACGATCACCGTCAAGGAGCTCGCCGAGCTGCTCGCGGTCAATCCCGCGGACGTCATCCGCGAGCTGATCAAGAGCGGCATCTTCGCGACGATCAACCAGCTGATCGACCGCGACACAGCGTCGCTCGTCGCCGGTGAGCTCGGCTACGAGGTCGCCGAGAGTGTTGCGCCCTCGGCGGGCGTTGCCGTCGACGGCGAGGAGGCCCAGGCGCCGGCACCTGCCGCCAAGGAGGTCCTGTTCGAGGCAGACGACGCGAAGGATCTCGACCCGCGCGCCCCGATCGTGACCGTGATGGGCCACGTCGATCACGGCAAGACGAGCCTGCTCGATGCGATCCGGACGACCGAGGTGGCGGCCGGCGAGCGCGGCGGGATCACCCAGCACATCGGCGCGAGCGAGGTCGAGCACGACGGCAAGCGCGTGGTCTTCCTGGACACGCCGGGTCACGAGGCGTTCACCGCGATGCGCGCCCGCGGGGCGAAGGTCACCGACATCGCGGTGGTCGTCGTCGCCGCAGATGACGGGGTCATGCCCCAGACCCTCGAGGCGATCAGCCACGCCAAGGCCGCCAAGGTGCCGATCGTCATCGCCCTGAACAAGATCGACAAGCCGGACGCGAACCTGGACCGGGTGAAGACCGAGCTGTCCGAGGCCGGCGTGATCGTCGAGGAGTACGGCGGCGACACGCCGCTCGTGCCCGTCTCGGCGCGGACGCGGGTGGGTCTCGACGAGCTGATCGAGATGATCCTGCTCGTCGCCGACCTCCAGGAGCTGAAGGCCAACCCGAAGCGGCCGGCCGTCGGCACGATCGTCGAGGCCCGGCTCGACAAGAACCGCGGCGCGGTCGCGACCGCCATCGTCCAGACCGGCACCCTCCGGGTCGGCGACGTCATCGTCGTCGGGGAGACGTTCGGCAAGGTCCGGGCGCTCGAGAACGACCTGGGCAAGCGGATCACGAAGGCCGGTCCGTCGTCGGCGGTCGTCGTCCTCGGCCTGTCGGCCGTTCCTGAGGCAGGCGACATCCTGCGCGTCGTCGCCGACGAGAAGGAAGCCCGGACGATGGTCGAGAGCCGCAAGGCCGACGCCGCCGCGAAGGGTGCTGACGGCAGCGGTCGAGCCACGCTCGAGGACCTCTACCGCCAGATCCAGGCCGGTCAGGCCAAGGAGCTCAGGATCATCCTGAAGGCCGATGTGTCGGGGTCGCTCGGGGCGATCACCCACGCGCTCGAGCAGCTCAACCAGGACGAGATCCGGATCAACGTCCTCCACGAGGGCGCGGGCGACATCACCGACAACGACATCATGCTGGCGTCCGCCTCGGACGCGATCATCGTCGGCTTCAACACCAAGATCACCGACACGGCCCGGCGCGCCGCCGAGGCCGAGGGCGTCGACGTCCGCCTCTACGACATCATCTACAAGCTGACCGACGACATCTCGGCGGCCCTCCAGGGCCTGCTCGAGCCGGAGGTCGTCGAGGTCGTCGAGGGTCGGGCGGAGGTCCGCCAGATCTTCCGGGTCGGCAAGAGCACCGTCATCGCCGGCTGCTTCGTCACCGATGGCCGGATCGTCCGTGGCGGTGCTCGCGTCTGGCGCGGCGGCAAGATCGTCGCGACGGACCGGATCGAGTCGCTCCGGCGGTTCCGCGACGACGTCCGCGAGGTCGCCGTCAACTACGAATGCGGGATCGGCCTGGCGGGGTTCAACGATCTCGAAGAGGGCGACATCATCGAATGCTTCGTGACACAGACTGTGAGCCGAGTCGTCGCCTAACAGCCTGGTCGCGGTCCAGATCGCCCATGCGCGCGTTGAAGCCTGCGGTGCTCGCTCACGCACCTTCGGGTGCGCTCGCTCCGCTCCTCAGCTTCGCCTTCGCCTGGACGATCTGGCCTCGCGAGGACCAGTTCGGGACGTCAGATGACACAACGCACTGACCGCATCGACGAGCTGCTCCGAGAGGAGATGAGCTCGATCCTCCAGCGCGAGATCGACGACCCGCGGATCGGGTTCGCGACAATCACCGACGTCGAGACGACGCCCGACCTCCGCCATGCCAGGGTGCTCGTCAGCGTCATCGGCCAGGCCGACGAGCGTCGAGCGACCCTGACGGCGATGGCCCGGGCGATGCCGTTCGTCCGCCACGAGCTCGGCAAGCGGTTGCGCCTGAAGCGCATCCCGGAGTTCCACCTGGAGCTCGACGACTCGGTCGAGCGAGGGACTCGGATCCTCCATCTCCTGGATGAGCTGGAGGCTGGTCGAGAGCCCGCCGACACCGGCGCGGATGGCGAGACGCTGCCGACGCCGCGGCCGCTCGTGGCGGCTGACGACGACGCCGCCGGCCTGGGCGCCGCGGCCGCCGAGCTGGCGTCCCGCGAGAGTGGACGACGGCGCTCGCGACGCCTGGGCGGGGATCGGATCACGCAACCGCGCCGCCGTCGATGATCGATCTCGGCCCCTGGCTCGACGCGGTCCCGACCGCGGTCGTCGAGCGGCTCACCGCTGCCCGCCGCGTGCTCGCAGTCGGCCACGAGAACCCGGACGCCGACACGCTCGGGGCGACGCTCGCCGTCTGCCGGCTCGTGGAGCTCCGGGGGGCGACCGCGACGGCCGTGTTCGCCGACGAGGTCCCGCCGCTCTACGACTTCCTCCCGGCCGCCGCGCGCGCCCGGATGGACCCGGATCCGTCGATCGACTACGACCTCCTCGTCGTCAGCGACTGCGGTGCGCTCGACCGGATCGGCTCGGTCGTCGCGCGCCATCCCGCGCTGTTCGAGCGACTGCCGCGTGTCGTGATCGACCATCACGCCTCGAACGACGCGGCCGGGCCGGGCGATTGGATCGAGCCGGACAGCGCCGCGACGTGCGAGATGGTCGCCCTGCTTGCGGCCCGACTGGGCGTGCCGCTCGATCTCGGCGGCGGCGCCCTCGCGAGCGAGCTCATGGCCGGCATCGTGATGGACACGGCGACCTTCGCCCACCCGAACGCGACCCCGCGAACGCTGGTCGTGTCGGCCGCCCTCGTCGAGGCGGGGGCCCCGCTGTCGGACATCTCGCGCCGGTTGTACCGCTCGAAGCCGGCCGCCCAGCTGCGGCTCTTCGGCCGCGCGCTGGACCGCCTCGAGACCGCGGCCGGCGGGCGGATCATCCACTCGACGCTGCTGGACGCCGACCTCACCGCAACCGGGTCCACCGCGCCGTTCTCCGAAGGCATCATCGACCTGCTCGCCCAGTCGGACGACGCGGAGGTCGCGATCCTGTTCAAGGAGGCGGGGGAGGGGACGCGGCTGAGCGTCCGAACGAAGCCGGGTGGGGTCGATGCGACCGTCCTCACCGGCCTGTTCGGCGGCGGCGGCCATGCTCGAGCGTCCGGCGCAACGATCGGCCTGCCCGTGGCCGAGGCGCGCCGCGCGGTCCTCGCCGAGGCCGAGCGTCTCGTCGCGGCCGTCCGCCGCTGAGCCGGCCCGTCGATCGCATGGACGGGGTCCTCGTCATCGCGAAGCCGGCCGGACCAACATCGCACGACGTCGTGGGCCTGGTCCGGCGGCTCAGCGCGACCAAGCGGGTCGGCCACGGCGGGACGCTCGATCCGTTCGCGAGCGGCGTCCTGCCCGTCTTCCTGGGGAAGGCGACGCGCCTCGTCGAGTACCACCTCCACGATCGGAAGCGCTACCGCGCGACCGTTTGCTTCGGAGCCTCGTCGACGACCGACGATCTCGAAGGCGCCCTGACGCCGGCTGTCGGGCCCGCTCCGGATCGAGCGGCCGTGGAGACGGCCCTGTCGTCGTTCCGCGGCGAGATCGAGCAGGTGCCGCCGGCCTACAGCGCGGTCAAGGTCGCCGGCCGGCGGGCTTACGCCCTGGCGCGCGCCGGGCAGTCGGTCGAGCTGGCGGCCCGCCGGGTCACGATCTCGTCGATCGAGATCGCCGACTGGGACGACAGCACATCGGGCGAGCCCGTCGCGATCGTCGACGTCGAGTGCTCGGCCGGGACGTACGTTCGATCGCTGGCCCGCGATCTGGGGACGGCCGTCGGGAGCGCCGCGTATCTGGGCGCCCTGACCCGAACGGCGAGCGGGCCATTCATCCTCGACGACGCCGTCCCGTTGGATCGGGTCCGGGCGGCCGCCGAAGAAGGCCCGGAGGCGCTCGCGGCACTGCTCCGCCCGATCGACGCGGGGCTCGACGAGCTGCCGACCGTCGCGGTCCCGGACCCGGCGGTGATCGGCCTCGGTCGTGGTCAGTCGATCGGGGTTCCGCCGGGCAGCGGCCGGATCGAGACGGGAACGCCCGTTCGCCTGGTGGACAGTGGCGGCCGCCTCGTCGCCATCGCCCGGCTCGAGGGGACGAAGCTGGCGCCCGACAAGGTCCTGATCGACCCGCCGGCCGCGGGTCCGGCCTGACCCACGAGATGCGAACCGTCACGGGCCGGGCGGAGCTCCGACCGGCAGATGGGCCGCTGCTCGTGTCCGTGGGCGTCTTCGACGGTCTCCATCTCGGCCACGCCTATCTCCTCGAGCGGCTCGTCGGTGAGGCGGGGGCGCGGGCTGCTCGACCGACCGTGATCACCTTCGACGCCCATCCCGACGCGGTCCTCGTCGGGTCGGCGCCGCCGCTCCTGATGGACCCGGCGGAGCGGCTGGAACGGCTCGCGGCGATGGGAGTCGATGTCGTCGTGATCGAGCACTTCGACGATGCCCTCCGGCGGACGCCCTACGACGTCTTCGTCCGCGGGATCGCCGATCGCTGCCGCCTGGCCGGGTTCGTCATGACCCCGGATGCCGCGTTCGGCCACGAACGCGCCGGGACGCCATCGACGCTGGCGGATCTCGGGCGACGCGAGGGATTCGAGGTCGTCGTCGTGCCGCCGTTCGCCATCGACGGCCGCGAGATCCGCTCGTCCGACATCCGCGGCGCGATCGAACGCGGCGACCTCGCGATGGCCGAAGGGCTCCTCGGCCGGCCGTATGCTGTCGTCGGCGAGGTGGACGAAGCCGGCTGGATCGCGTTCCCGATGCCGGTTGCGCTGCCGCCGCCCGGCGAGTACCGCGGCCGGGCCGGCGGACTTGCGATCGTCGTCACGGTCGGCGACCGGACGGTCCGGCTCGAAGGCGCCGACGTCCGCGGCCGAACGAGGGTGGAGCTGACGTCATGATCGAACGGGGTTGGCACCTGGCCCAGCTCAACATCGGGCGGATGGTGGCACCGATCGACGCTCCGGAGGTCGCCGACTTCGTGGCGAACCTGGAGCCGATCAACGCGCTCGCCGATCGGAGCCCCGGGTTCTTGTGGCGCCTCCAGACCGACGCCGGCAACGCGACGAGCATCCACGCCTTCGACGACGAGCTGCTGCTCCTGAACATGTCCGTCTGGGAGTCGATCGAGAGCCTCCGGGCGTTCACCTACGCCACCGCCCACACGAGCATCCTGCGTCGCCGCGCCGAGTGGTTCGAGCGCCTCGCCGAGGCGCATCTCGTGCTGTGGTGGGTTCCGGCCGGGCACATCCCGACGGTCGATGAGGCCGTCGATCGGCTGGAGCGGCTGCGTCGCGACGGCCCGACGCCGGCCGCGTTCACGTTCCGGGCTCCGTTCGACCCGGATGCCAGAATTCCGGGGCCGTCCGTGGTCGGCGCGGAGTTCTGCTGGCCGCTCGTCGCGGCGGTCTGAGGCGGGTGCGGTCCTGCACCGGGACATTTGCCCGGTGAACGATCCGGCTGATACCATCCGCCGGTCATAGAAGGACAAGATCAGACATCTTCGTGTTCGGAGGACCGAGTGCCGCTCGCGCGGGAAGCAAAGCAGGAGATCATCACCGGGTACGCCACCAAGGACGGTGACACCGGCTCGCCGGAGGTCCAGATCGCGCTCCTCACCGAGCGGATCAAGGGGCTGACCGAGCATCTCCGGGGCTTTCCCAAGGACAACCATTCGCGACGCGGCCTCCTCAAGCTCGTCGGCCAGCGCCGTCGCCTTCTTGCCTATCTGATCAAGAAGGACAACACGCGCTACCGCGCCGTCATCGGACGGCTCGGGCTCCGCCGCTAGGCTTCCGCCGTCGGCGGCCCCGGTCATGACCGGGGCCGAATCGCGTCAGACGCCAGATCGGCCGCGCGGCCTGCGCGCCCAAGGTCGCTCCTCCCTCGCACGATCGAAGGAGGACATCGTTCCCGTGTCTCAGACATTCGAGACGCAGTTCGGTGGTCAGACACTGACCATCGAGACCGGCAAGCTCGCCAGACTGGCGGGTGGCTCGGTCACCGTTCGCTTCGGCGACACCATGGTCCTCGGGACCGCCAACCGTTCCGAGCCGCGGCCCGGCCTCGACTTCTTCCCGCTTACGGTCGACTTCGAGGAACGGATGTACGCGGCCGGCAAGATCCCGGGCGGCTTCATCAAGCGCGAGGCGCGCCCGTCGGAGGCTGCGATCCTCGCCGCCCGCCTGACCGACCGCCCGATCCGGCCCCTCTTCCCCGAGGGCTACAAGGACGACGTCCAGGTCGTCATCACCGTCCTGTCGACGGACCAGCAGAACAATCCGGACGTCCTCGGCACCGTCGCGGCCTCGGCCGCGCTGACGATCAGCGAGATCCCGTTCGAAGGGCCGATCGGCGCCGTCCGAGTCGGCCGCATCGACGGCCAGTTCGTCGTCAACCCGACCTACGAGCAGCTCGAGAGCTCGGAGCTCGACCTCGTCGTCTCCGGCACGCGCGACGCGATCATGATGGTCGAGGCAGGAGCCAAGCTCTTGCCAGAGGACGTCATGGCCGAGGCGATCCTGTTCGGCCATCGGGCGATCCAGCCCCTGATCGACCTCCAGGAGCAGCTCCGCGAGGCCGTCGGAAAGCCCAAGAAGCTGCCGTACCTGGAGCCCGCCACGGGCTCGGTCCTGGACTTTGTCGAGGCCGTCGACGCGAAGCGCGACTTCGTCGTCGTCGACGTCGAGACGACCGGCACCGATCCGAAGATGGCCGACCTGCTCGAGATCGCCACGGTGCGGGTCAAGGGAGGCAAGATCACCGACCGCTGGTCGACGCTGGTCAAGCCGACCCAGCCGATCCTCGGCAACCAGATGCACGGGCTCACCGACAAGGACGTCGCCAAGGCGCCGTCCGCCGCCGACGCGGCCCGCAAGGCGCTCGACTGGATCGGCGACAGCCTCTTGGTCGGTCACAACGTCGGGTTCGACCTGGGCTTCCTCGAGGAGGCGCTCGAGGACGGGACACGGTTCGAGGCAGGTCGCTATCTCGACACGCTGACGATCGCCCGCGAGGGCTATCCGGACCTCCAGAACTACAAGCTCGACACGCTCGCGGCGTTCTTCGGCGTCGACCTGACCCAGAGCCACCGCGCCGCGCCCGACGCGGAGGCCACGGCCAATCTCCTGATCTGGTTCGCGAATGACCTGCCGGGTCGCGTCGCGACGCTCAAGAAGGACATCGCGGACTCGATCCGGGCCAACCGAACGTCCACGGACGAGGCGAAGTCGACCCTCGAGAAGGCGCGCCGCAACGCCCGCGTCAGCAAGGCGCTGTTCGGACTGATCCACAAGAAGACCGTCCGGTCAGTCGTCCTCGACGAGGGGATCCGGATGGACGGCCGGGCCGTGACCGAGCTCCGGCCGATCAGCGTGGAAGTCGGCCTCGTCCCGCGGGCGCACGGCTCCGGCCTGTTCACCCGCGGCGAGACCCAGGCGCTGTCGATCGCGACTCTCGGGTCGTCGTCGGACGTCCAGCGGATCGACACGATCAGCCCGGTCACGGAGAAGCGCTATCTCCATCACTACAACATGCCGCCGTACAGCACCGGCGAGAACAAGCCGATGCGCGGCCCCGGCCGGCGCGAGATCGGCCACGGCAACCTGGCCGAGCGGGCGCTCGTTCCGGTCCTCCCGGACCACGACGACTTCCCGTACGTGATCCGCGTCGTCAGCGAGTGCGTGACCTCGAACGGGTCCACGTCGATGGCCTCGACCTGTGGCTCGACGCTCGCGCTCATGGACGCCGGCGTCCCGATCAAGGCACCCGTCGCCGGCGCGGCGATGGGCCTGATCAGCGAGTCGGACGGCCGCTTCGCGGTCCTGACCGACATCCTCGGCAAGGAGGATGCCTTCGGGGACATGGACTTCAAGGTGACCGGCACCCGTGACGGGATCACCGCCCTCCAGATGGACATCAAGGTCCGGGGGATCAACGAGGCGATCATCCGCGGTGGCCTGAAGCAGGCCCTCGACGCGCGCCTGACGATCCTCGACAAGATGACCCAGGTCATGCCCGAGGCCCGTGGCCAGATGAGCGACTTCGCGCCGCGCATCACCACGATCAAGATCAACCCGGAGAAGATCCGGGAGATCATCGGCAAGGGCGGCTCGATGATCCGCAAGATCCAGGAAGAGACCCAGACCGAGATCAACGTCGAGGACGACGGCTCGGTCGAGATCGCTGCGGTCTCCGGCGAGAACTCCCGCAAGGCGATCCAGTGGATCGAGAGCCTCACCCGCGAGGTCGAGGTCGGGGCGCTGTACCTCGGCAAGGTCACCCGGATCATGGGTTTCGGCGCCTTTGTCGAGATCCTGCCGGGCAAGGAGGGCCTCGTCCGGATCGGCGAGCTCGCCGACTACCACGTGCCGACCGTCGAGGACGTCGTGTCCGTCGGCGACGAGGTGATGGTCGTCGTCATGGAGATCGATCGCCAGGGGCGGGTCAACCTGTCGCGCAAGGCGGCGATGCAGCGCCACCTGGCCAAGGAGCCGGTCGCCGCGGAGTAGCCCACTCCGCGCACTCGAGCCGCCGGCACCGCCGGCGGCTCGTCGATTCCTGGCACGGAGCCGGCGCCGAAATCCGCCTACTCGATCAGACGCTCACCACCAGAACCTTCGCGCCAGTCCTACCGAACGACACCGGCGGATCAGGCTGGCGCGGTCCACCCAGTTAGCCGTCTGCGGCGAACCAGCGGCGTCAGCGCGACCATCACCTGCGGCCGAGAGGCGCCAACGTTCCCCGGCTGAGCGTCTGATCGGATGGCTCGCACCGCCAGCCTTCCGGCGCCTTCGACCGAACGGGGCCCGTTCTCCTCGACGGCCGACCTGCCCGGGTCGCGAACAGCCCCGCTGATATACTCCCGCGGTGCCCTGCCAGCGACAGTGACAGCGGAGCCATGTCCGACATGACACGCCAGAACCTCACCGTCGCGGTCGTCGGCGCCACCGGCGTCGTCGGGCGGACGATGATCCAGGTCCTTCTCGAACGGGAGTTCCCCGTCGGCGACCTGCGCCTGCTCGCCTCGGAGCGGTCCGCCGGCAAGACGGTCTCGATCGACGGCGCGACCCGCGAGGTCGAACTCGCGACCGGGGAGGCCTTCGACGGCGTCGACATCGCCCTCTTCTCGGCCGGCGGCGACGCCTCGCGCGAGCTCGCCCCGCTCGCCGTCGCCCGCGGCGCGACGGTCATCGACAACAGCTCGGCCTGGCGAATGGACCCGACCGTCCCGCTCGTCGTCAGCCAGGTCAATCCCGACGACATGGAGGGCCACCCGGGCATCGTCGCCAACCCGAACTGCTCGACGATGCAGCTCGTGCCGGTGCTCATGGCGCTCCGCGACGCCATCGGACTGGAGCGGGTCGTCGTCGACACCTACCAGGCGGTGTCCGGAACCGGCGGAGATGCGATCCGCGAGCTCGAGGGCCAGGTCCGCGCCCATGTCGCGGGCGAGCCGACCCACCGTGCCGTCTACCCCCACCAGATCGCCTTCAACGCGCTGCCCCAGGTCGACGTCTTCCTCGACAACGGCTACACGAAGGAGGAGTGGAAGCTCGTCACGGAGAGCCGCAAGATCCTCCACCTCCCGGACCTGCGCGTGTCGTGCACGGCCGTCCGCATCCCGGTCTTCGTCGCCCATTCCGAGGCGGTCCACGTCGAGACCCGGGCCGCGATCTCGCCGGATCGCGCTCGGGAGCTGTTCTCGGCCGTGCCCGGTGTCGTCGTTCAGGACGATCCGTCGACCTCGACCTATCCGCTCGCGACGCAGGCGGCCGGCTCTGACGAGATCTTCGTCGGCCGGGTGCGCCAGGATCCATCGATCGACGGCGACCGGGGCCTCGCCTTCTGGGTCGTGTCGGACAACCTCCGCAAGGGCGCGGCGACGAACGCCGTGCAGATCGCCGAGGCGCTCGTCGAACGAGGCTGGGTCCGGTCCGCGGCCGCGCGTGGCGTCGCTCCGTACGCTGCGGAGGGCTCGGCGATCGGGGCCGGAGCGTGACCTCGGACGAGCGGAAGGCGGCACTCGACGCGATTGCGGCGGAGGTCCGGGACTGCACCAACTGTCGGCTGGCCCAGACGCGGACCCGCGCCGTGCCGGGGGAGGGAAGCCCCGACACGGAGGTCGTCTTCGTCGGCGAGGGTCCCGGCTATCACGAGGATCAGCAGGGCCGGCCGTTCGTCGGCCGCGCCGGCGAGCTCCTCGGCAAGCTTCTCGGCTCGATCGAGTGGCGCCGCCAGGACGTCTTCATCACCAACATCGTGAAATGCCGCCCGCCGGACAACCGAGACCCCGAGCCGGACGAGGTCGCCGCCTGTGCGCCGTATCTCGAGCGCCAGCTCGAGGCCCTCAATCCCGCCCTTGTCGTGACCCTCGGCCGGCACTCGATGGCCCGCTTCATGCCCGGCGCCCGCATCTCCCAGGTCCACGGCACGACCGCCCGCGTCGCCCCGGCGACCGGTGCTCGGGACGCCACCGTCCTCGCGATGTACCACCCGGCGGCGGCCCTCCGGACGCCGGCGATCGAGCGGGAGAGCTACGAGGACATCGGCCGCGCGCCGCGGGCCCTCCTCGACGCCCGAGCACGACGGGCCGCCGCCCTCCCCGCAGCCGACGCCGCGGCCGAGACGATCACCGAGCCGGCGGCCGCGGATGCCTTCGCTGAGCCCGACGACCTGACGATCTTCCAGCAGGCCTGATGCCGACCCCCGACCCGGTCCTCCGGATCATCCCGCTCGGCGGCGTCGGCGAGATCGGCAAGAACATGTACGTGTTCGAGTACGGCGACGACATCGTCGTGATCGACTGCGGCCTGATGTTCCCCGACGAGGAGATGTTCGGGATCGACCTCGTCGTACCCGACATCACCTACCTCAAGGAGCGCAAGGCCAACGTCCGGGCGTTCCTGATCACCCACGCCCACGAGGACCACGTCGGCGGCCTGCCCTACGTGCTGCCGGAGTTCCCGGGCGTCCCGATCTACGCCTCGACCCTCGCCCGCGGTCTCCTCGGCAGCAAGATCAAGGAGCACAAGCTCCACAACAACCCGCTCCTGGCCATGGAGCCCGGCGACGAGATCCAGATCGGGCCGTTCGGCGTCGTCGCCTTCCGGATCGGCCATTCCATCCCCGACGCGATGGGGATCGCCCTCAGGACGCCGGTCGGCGTCGTCGTCCACACCGGCGACTTCAAGTTCGACCACACGCCGGTCGACGGCAAGCTGTCGGACTTCGCGATCCTCGCCCGGATGGGCGCGGAGGGCGTGATCTGCCTCCTGTCGGACTCGACCCGTGCCGAGAACCCCGGGTACACGCCCTCGGAGCGGACCGTCGGCGAGGCCTTCCGCGAGATCATGGAGCCGCTCGACGGGCGGGTCATCGTGGCGACGTTCGCCAGCAACATCGCCCGGATCCAGCAGGTCCTCGACGCGGCGGCCGACTTCGACCGGCAGGTGGCGATCATCGGCCGGTCGATGGAGCAGAACACGCGGGTCGCGACCGACCTCGGCTACCTGACCTACGAGCCGTCGCGCGTCGTCGGCAAGGACAAGATCAACGACGTCCCCGACAACAAGCTCGTGATCGCCACGACCGGCGCCCAGGGCGAGCCGATGTCCGGCCTCGCCCGGATGGCGAACCGCGACCACCGCTTCGTCGAGATCCAGCCCGGCGACACCGTCATCGTCAGCGCCAGCCCGATCCCCGGCAACGAGGAATACGTGGCGCGGACGATCGACAACCTGTTCAAGGCGGGCGCCAACGTCTACTACCACACGATCAAGCGGGCCCACGTCTCCGGCCACGCCAGCCAGGAAGAGCTCAAGCTGATGCTCGGCCTGACCAAGCCGAAGTACTTCATCCCGATCCATGGCGAGTTCCGGATGCAGGTCCAGCACGGGCGGCTGGCGATCGAGACGGGCGTCCTCGCGGAGAACGTGTTCATCATCGAGAACGGGACGCCGATCGAGATCGACGGCGACGGCACGGCCCGGCGTGGCCAGCCGGTTCCGGCGGGCTACGTCTACGTCGACGGGCTGTCGGTCGGTGAGGTCGGCGAGATCGTCCTCCGCGACCGGCGGGCGCTGGCGAACGACGGGATGTTCATGATCGTGGTCACGGTCGACAAGCAGACCGGCAAGGTCCTGGGCCAGCCCGAGATCATCACCCGCGGCTTCGTCCACCTCAACGAGCAGGACCCGATCATCCAGGGCGCCGCGTCACGCATCCTCGAGGCCGTCCAGAACCCGGGCGACCACATCAGCGAGATCGCCCTCCTCAAGAGCCAGATCAAGGACGGCGTGTCGCGCTACCTGTACGAGCAGACCAAGCGGCGGCCGATGGTCTTCCCGGTCGTGGTCGAGGTCTGACGATGGCGACGAAGCGCCGGGCGACCCGGCGGACCTCGCGGCGGCGGAGTGGCGGACCGGCGCTCCCGTCGGTCGCCTTCCCGACGGTCCCGCCCGACGTCGGGCGGTCGATCCTCGGGATCTTCCTGCTCGTCGTCGGGGCGGTGACGCTCATCGCGCTCGCCCTCCCGGGCCAGGGCGCGCTCACCGACTGGTGGCGCAACTCCATCGCGCCATGGTTCGAGACCGGCCGCTGGGCGCTGCCGTTCCTGCTCCTCGGCGCCGGCTGGTACCTCGAGTGGGGGCCCGGCAAGCGGCCCAACTCCGGCTGGGGCGCGACGATCACCGGAATCGCGATCGCCTTCGTCGGGTTCCTCGGCGCGTTCGAGATCCTCGACCTGACGCTGCTCGGGGCGGAGCGCGGCGGTGGCCGGATCGGCCGGTTCCTGGCCGGCTTCCTCGAGCCACTCCTGACCGGGCCCGGCGCGTTCATCGTCTGCCTCGCGATCTTCGCCATCGGGCTGATGCTCGCGTTCAACCTCCAGCTCCGGGAGCTCCTCCATCCCGTGACGGGAACGGCCCGCTGGTTCGGGTCGACGGCCGCCGCATCCCTCCGGCGTGAAGACGAGGGACCGTCCAGGCCGAGCCGCTCAGCACGGAACGCCGACCGCGTCACGGCCGCCGACAACGGCCGACCGGTCGCGCCGTCGCGGCTCGAGCCGACCGCTGCCGCCGGAGCGGCGGCCACCAGCATCCTCGACGAGCCGGCGCCGCGATCCGGCCCGGCCCACGTGAGCCAGACCGTCTGGACGGGGATCGGAGAGGGGGTCGTCCGCCAGTCGGGGAACGGCGCCCCGGCGGCGCGATTGATGGATCGCAACGGCGGCGCCGCGCCGACGGCGCTGGAGTCCCTCCAGGCGATCGACTGGACCCTGCCGCCGATCGACCTTCTGGATGTCCGCGTCGCCGGTCGGTCGGCCGAGATGGACCATGCCCAGAACGCGAAGCGGATCGAGGAGAAGCTCCTCAGCTTCGCGATCCCGGCCAAGGTCGTCGACATCAACTCCGGTCCCGTCGTCACCCAGTACGAGGTCAAGCCCGAGCATCACGTCAAGGTCTCCCGGATCGAGGCCCTCGCCGACGACCTGGCGATGGCGCTCTCGGCCCGCACGATCCGGATCGAGGCGCCGATCCCGGGCAAGGACGTCGTCGGGATCGAGATTCCGAACTCGATCAGCGAGATCGTCGGCTTCCGGCCGCTCGTCGAGGAGACGAACATGCTCCGGTCGACGAGCCCGCTGACCTTCGCCCTGGGCCGGGACGTGTCCGGTCGCTCGATCGCGGTCGATCTCGCCAAGATGCCGCATCTGCTCATCGCCGGAGCGACCGGCTCGGGCAAGAGCGTCTGCGTCAACGCCCTGATCACGAGCCTGCTGATGCGGGCCCATCCCGACGACGTCCGCCTCATTCTCGTCGACCTCAAGCGGGTCGAGCTGGCGCCGTACAACGGCCTGCCGCACCTGCTCCAGCACGTGATCGTCGAGCCGAACGAGGCCAAAGCCGTCCTGAACTGGGCGGTCCGCGAGATGGAGGAGCGCTACAAGGTCCTCGCCGCCCACGGCGTCCGGAACATCACCGGCTACAACGACCGGCCAGGCGGCGCCGCGGCCGAAGCCGCCGAGCGGATGCCATTCATCGTCCTGATCATCGACGAGCTGGCCGACCTGATCATGCGCGAGGGTCGGAAGGTCGAGGACCCCGTCGTGAAGATCGCCCAGAAGGCGCGGGCGGTCGGCATCCACCTGGTCCTCGCCACCCAGCGGCCGTCGGTCAACGTCGTGACCGGACTGATCAAGGCGAACGTTCCGTCGCGGATCGCGTTCGCGATGGCCTCGATGGTCGACTCGCGGACCGTCCTCGACGCACCCGGCGCGGAGGACCTGATCGGCCGCGGCGACATGCTCTACCAGCCCGTCGACCTGCCGCGGCCGGTCCGGATGCAGGGCGTGTTCGTGAGCGACCGCGAGGTCAACGAGGTCACCCGCCACTGGCTCGATCAGACGGGCGGCCGGACGTTCTACGACGAGGAGCTGCTCGCCTACGCCGATCCGGAGGACGGCGGCGGCCCCGACGGAGGCCAGTTCGCCTGGCTCCGCAAGTACGGCGTCGACGAGATGACGGTGCCCGCCGCGGAGCTCGTCATGGCCTCGAACCGGGCGAGCACGTCGATGCTCCAGACGAAGCTGAAGCTCGGGTTCGCCCGGGCAAGCCGCGTGATCGACGAGCTCGAGCGATACGGCATCGTCGGGCCGCAGGACCCGCGCAACCCGGCAACCCCGAGACAGATCTACGGGCCCGACAACTGGCTGCGCTCGATCGATGACGGTGACGGCGGCGACGACTGACGGCATCGTGCCGCGGCTCCGGGCCGCAGCTGATGGGGGGTCCTCGCGCGACGGTTCGGTGGGACGAAAGAGCCATGACCGTCCTGTCGATTTCCGACCGAGGCGCGGTATCCTTCGCGCTGAGGTCGTCCCCCGGCGCGCGAGCGGGTTCGGCCGGCGAGGACGGGGTTCGATGACGACACGCGACGAAGCGCGACGGGGAGCGGCGAATCCCCGCTCGGACGAGCTCCGCCTCGACTCCGGGCGGGATGTCGTCGGTCGCCGCGATGCGACTCGTCGTGACGAGGACCGGGCCGAACACCCTGCGGCTGGATCGGCCGCCCTCAGTCTGCCGGAGCGGCTGTACGCGGCGCGCGAGCGGAAGGGCGTGGACCTGTACCGGGCCGAGCGCGACACGAAGATCCGGGCGCGCTATCTCGCCGCCCTGGAGCGCGGGGAGTACGGCGAGCTCCCGGGCGACGTCTACACCAAGGGCTTCCTCCGGAACTACGCCCTCTACCTGAGCCTCGACCCCGAGGAGGTCATCGGCCAGTGGCGCCGGGAGCGCGGCAACGTCGCTCCCCCCAAGACCGTCCTGACCATTCCCAAGCCCATCGCCCAGCCCCGTCCCGGTCTCCAGTTCTCGCCGGGGATCGTCATCGCCGCGCTGCTGACGGTGCTGATTGTCGCGATCGGCGTGTGGCTCGGGATCCAGGTCATGCGCTTCGCCAAGCCGCCGACGCTCGAGGTCACCAACCCGCGCGAGGCGACGGTCCAGCTGACCCAGGACGCCACGTCGTTCACGCTCGAGGGGACGTCGATCCCGGGCGCGTCGATCTCGGTCGAGCTTGCGGGCGGGACGCGCCAGGCCACGGCCGACTCCACTGGGGCCTGGTCGATGACCGTCGACGTTCGGCGGGGCAAGAACGAGTTCAAGATCGACGCCACCGATCCGGACACCGGCAAGCACGCCGAGGAGCCAGTAATGGTCGTGCTCACCGTCCCCTTCACTCCGACTGAGGCGCCGACGCTCAGCATCAACCAGCCGGCCGACGGGACGACGTTCGAGAACGGAGCCATCGCCGTCGAAGGGACGGCGGCGAACGCGACCGAGGTCTCGATCGTCGCGACGTACGAGGGCCCGGCCAGCGGTGCTCCGGCCGCGAGCCACGGTTCCAGCACTGGGCCGAGCGGACCGCCCGGGCCGGCTCCCATCACGGTCCCCGTCGCCGACGACGGCACATGGAACACCGGCGACAGCCCGCTTCAGCTCACGACCGGCAAGTGGTCGATCACGGTCACGGCGTCGAATGCCCAGGGCAAGTCGGCCTCGCTGACCCGTCACGTCGCGGTCGCCTACAAGGGCGTCAATCTCGTCGTGACCATCAAGGGTGGCAACGCCTGGATCAAGGTCTGGGTCGACGGCCAGCTCGATCCGACCGTCGGTCGAGCCGGCCGGACGCTCCACGACGGCCAGGTCCTGACGTTCACCGGCCAGCAATCGGTCGAGGTCCGGACGGGATCCTCGGGAGCGACCCTCTTCACCCTGAACGGGCAGTCACTCGGGGCGCTCGGCAAGCGTGGCATCCCCGAAACGTGGCTGTTCAAGCCGCCGGCTCCACCGGCGCCGACGCAGCACCAGTAGGGTGGCGGACGACCCGCTCGTCTCCCTCGCCGAACGGCTGCAGGCGACCTGCATCGCCTCCGCGACGACGGTCGCCCTCGCCGAGTCGTGCACCGGCGGGCTGGTCGCCGCGGCCCTGACGGCGATCCCCGGCTCGAGCGGCTACTTCCTCGGCGGAGTCGTCTCGTATGCCGACGACGCGAAACGCGATCTCCTCGATGTCGATCCGG
This sequence comes from Chloroflexota bacterium, assembly GCA_005882635.1. Classification (GTDB taxonomy): domain Bacteria; phylum Chloroflexota; class Limnocylindria; order Limnocylindrales; family CSP1-4; genus CF-46. Next base: position 27,745 of record VBFG01000123.1, read on the forward strand.
CGGTCCTCGCCGCGTACGGTGCGGTGAGCGCACAGGTCGCTCGGGCGATGGCCGAGGGAGCGCGAGCGCGCTTCCGTGCATCGGTGGCGGCGTCGGTCACCGGGATCGCCGGCCCGGATGGCGGCTCCGCCGAGAAGCCCGTCGGGCTGACCTACGTCGGCGTCGCCGACGACGAGGGCGCCGACGTCCGGCGATTCGTCTGGTCGGGCGACCGATCCGCCAACCGGCTCGACAGCGCGGTCGCGGCGATCGAGCTGCTGCTGGAGCGAGTCTCGTCGCGTTGACGTGCGCCGGCCGGATGGGTCGGCGATGATCCCATCGTGAGCACCGACGCCCACCCGGAGGCCGGTCTCGACCCGGTCCGCGACGCCCGCCCGATCCGGACCGGCGAGCGGATCCACGTCGTCGGGGCGGCGGGTGCCGGGGCGAGCGCCGCGGCCCTGCACGCGGCCTGGGCGGGCGCGACGGTCGACGGCTGCGATCCGGGCGGACCATCGCCGTACACGCCCGCGGTCGAGGCGTCCGGGGTCACGCTCGCCTGGGCGCACGACCCGTCGCACGTCCGTCGAACGCCGCCGCCGGAGCGCCTCGCGGTCACCAAGGCACTGACCGCGATCGCGCCCGACCACCCGGAGCTGGCCGCGGCACGAGAGGCGCGGATCCCGATCGAGCCGTGGCAGCAGGTGGTTGCCGACGCGGCGGTGGGCCGCACGCTCATCGGAGTCGCGGGGACCCATGGCAAGAGCACGACGGCCGGCTGGCTCGTCCACGTCCTCGCCTCGGCCGGTCTCGACCCGGCGGCGTTCGTGGGCGCGTTGCTCCCCGCTGAGCTGACGGGCGGCCTGCCGGCGACTGCGAGGCGGGGTGGGGGAGCGGCCTTCGTCGTCGAAGCCGACGAGTATGCCGGCAACTTCGACGCGTACCGGCCGGCGATCGCGGTCGTGACCTCCGTGGACTGGGATCACCCGGACGTCTTCGCCGACCGCGAGGCCGTGATCCGGGCCTTCGACCGGTGGCTCCGGCGCGCGGATCGTGGCGACCAACCACCCATCGCGGTGATCAACGTCGCCGACGAGGGCGGGGCAGCCCTCGCTCGCGGCCTCGCCGATTGGCAGGGAACGATCATCGCGACCGCCGTCGTCCGGGACGACGCTGCCCGACTGCGGGCACGGAGGACCTTCCCCGAGGCATTCCGAACGGCCACCGGGCCCGCGGGCGCGCTCATCGGTCGGATCGTCGACGAGTCACCCGATGGGACGACCGTCATGCTCGATGGCCTCGGGCCGTTCGACGCCGCGCGACCGGTCCGGCTGCCGACAGCGGGCCGGCACAATGTGGCGAACGCGCTCGGGGTGGTCGGGGCACTCAGCTGGTTCGAGATCCGGGGAGATGACGCCGCGCGGGGCCTGGCGTCGTTCCCGGGGGTCGGTCGGCGACTTGAGCGAAAGGGAGAGGTCGATGGCGTCGTCGTCTTCGACGACTACGGTCACCACCCGACGGCGATCCGCGAGACATTGGCGGCGGTTCGGCAGCGCGCGCCCGGCCGTCGGGTCTGGGCGGTCTACGAGCCACTCACGTACCACCGGACGGCGGCCTTCCTCGACGACTTCGCCGAGGTCCTGGCCGCCGCCGACGCGGTGGCGATCGCCGACATCTGGGCCGGCCGCGACCCGGACACGACGATCGCGTCGGCCGCTGGGCTCGCCGAGGCGGTCGCCCGTCGCAACCCGAAGATCCCAGTGGCAGCGCCGGGCCCCGTCGAGGCCACCGCCGCCTGGCTGGCCCGCGAGGTCCGGCCGGGTGACGCCGTGCTCGTGATGGGCGGCGGCAAGAGCTATCGGATCGGCGAGCTCCTGCTCGAGGCGCTGGCGGACCGCTGACGGCCGACAAAGTATCCTTGCGCCGCACCCGACGCGCGGCGCCGGTCCCCGAGCCCCGTCGATGCCCGCTTCGGACAGGAGATTGATGGCCGGAGACATTTCCTTCGACGTCGTCAGCGACTTCGACGAACAGGAACTCCGCAACGCGCTCGATCAGGTCCGCCGAGAGGTGGGCCAGCGGTATGACTTCAAGGGCGTGACGGTCGACCTGACCCAGGGGCGGGGCGAGCTCATGCTCGTCACCGATGACGAGCATCGCGCGGCCGCGGTCAAGGACCTGATCGAATCGAAGGCGATCCGCCGCAACCTGTCGCTGAAGATCTTCGACTGGGGCAAGGTCGAGCCGGCCGGCGGCAACAAGGTCCGTCAGGTCATCACCCTGCGGCGCGGCCTCAACGACGAGCTCGCGAAGAAGATCAGCAAGCTCATCCGCGACGAGTTTCCCAAGGTGAAGCCGCAGATCCAGGGCGATGCCGTCCGCGTCTCCGGCAAAAGCAGGGACGAGCTGCAGAAGGTCATCGGCCGCCTCCGCGGCCTCGAGGACGTGCCCGTCCCGCTCCAGTTCGAGAACTACCGGTAGCCCACCGATGATGCCCGGTGCTCGCCTCGCCCGGAT
>VBFG01000097.1 GCA_005882635.1 Chloroflexota bacterium
GGCAACCGACTACCTGGCGAGTGACCTGCCGCCATCCCCGCTCCTGCACTTCTGGTCGCTCGGGGTCGAGGAGCAGTTCTACCTGGTCTGGCCGGCCCTGCTGGCGATCGTGGCGACGATCGGGCTCGGCACGATCGGGCTCGCGCGGCGCCAACAGGCCCGGCCGCTCCCCGGTGGCGCGGCCACGACCCGCCGGCTCGCGATCGCCGTCGCCGCGGTTGGGGTCGGGTCGTTCGCGCTCTCCCTCGTCCTGACGACCGCCGCCGAGCCGTGGGCGTTCTTCACGCTGCCGGCGCGGGCCTGGGAGCTCGCCCTCGGCGGGCTGCTCGCCCTCGGGGCGGCGCGGCTGGAGCGGCTGCCCGCGAGCCTCGGCGGCGGCCTGATCGCGATCGGTCTCGCCTTCATCGGCCTCTCAGGCGTCCTCCTCCAGCAGTCGACCCCGTTCCCCGGAACCGCGGCCCTCCTGCCGACGGTCGGTGCGGCCCTCGTCATCGCCGGCGGTGCGGCCGGCATCTCGACGCTCCCGGGCCGGTTCCTCGCCCTCGCCCCGATGCGCTACCTCGGACGGATCTCCTACTCGCTGTACCTGTGGCACTGGCCGATCATCGTCCTGCCCGCGGCGGCCATCGACGGCGAGCTTCCACTGATCGCCCGACTCGGGCTCGCCGCCGTCTCGATCGTCGTCGCCGCCGCCAGCCAGCGCTGGATCGAGGAGCCGATCCGCCACGGCCGGTTCGTCGGCCGCCGCGTCTCCCGAACGCTGGCCCTCGCGGGCTCGACCAGCGTCGTCGTCGCACTGCTCGCGGTGAGCGTCGGCTCGGCGGCGAACGCCACGCTGCCCGGTGCTGTCGCCCTTGCCGACAACCCCGACGCGCTACCCGCCGACCCGCTCGGCTCCCTCGAGCCGAGCTCATCGGCCCCGTCGAGCGAGCGGGGCTCTGCCGTCCCCCTGCGCACGCCCCCGCTGACCGGGGACGCGTCGCCGGCAGCGACTGGCTCCGACCTGACGTCAGCGGCGACCCGCCCTCCGACGCCGGGCGGCCCCGTTCCCAGCGACCTGACGCCGTCGCTCTCGGCGGTTCGTACCGACGCCCCGATCATCTACAGCGATGGCTGCCACCTCGACCAGCCGTCGACCGTCCCGAAGACCTGCGTCTTCGGCGACCCGTCGTCGTCGACGTCGGTCGTGCTGTTCGGCGATTCCCATGCCGCCCAGTGGTTCCCGGCGCTCGAGCGCCTTGCCCGGGTCGAGCACTGGAAGCTGATCACCCTGACGAAGTCGGCCTGCTCGCCGGCCGACGTGACCGTCTTCAATCCGACGTTCGACCGTGCCTACGTCGAGTGCGACACGTGGCGTGATGCCGTCTTCGCGACGATCGCGGCCGACCATCCGTCGCTCGTCGTGATGGCCATGTCGCGGACGTACACGATGGTCGACGGCGGGTCGCTGCCGACAGTCGCCCAGCGCCCCGACCTGTGGAATGCCGCGATCTCACGGAGCCTGCGTCGGCTCGAGGCATCCGCCGACGAGGTCGTCCTGATCGGCGACACGCCGCGCTCGAAGGTCGACCCGCCCGTCTGCCTGTCCAGGCACCTCGATGACGTCCTCGCCTGCGCGACCCCATCGTCGAAGTCGTTGGCCGTCGCACGGACCGTCGCCGATCGGACGGTGGCGGCCGCCGCCGGCGCCGACTTCATCGACCCATCGCCGTGGATCTGCCCGAGCGAGCCGTGCCCGGTCGTGATCGGCTCGTATCTCGTCTTCCGCGACAACCATCACCTGACGACCGCCTTCTCGACGGCGCTGTCCCGCCGGCTGTTGGACGCGCTCCCGGCCGACGTCCCACGGTCCTGAGGCGCCGCCGGGGTCGCGGGCGGCGCCGCAACCCCTATGCTCGGCGTGATGAGCAGGCTTCGAAACGCGGTCCTCGTCCACGAGGGCGGCATGCGGTTCGCGGCGACGACCGGCACCGGCCGGACGATCACCTTCGGCGACGACACCGAGGCCAACGAGCTGTCGCCGGTCGAGACGCTGGCGGCCGCACTGGCGGCGTGCTCCGCCATGGACGTCGTGTCGATCCTCGCCAAGAAGCGCCAGCGGGTGACCACCTACCGGATCGAGGTCAACGGCGAGCAGCGAGACGAATACCCGCAGGTCTACACCCGGATCGACGTGACCCATGTCGTCGAGGGCACGGTCCTGCTCGAGAGCGCGGTCCGGCGGGCGATCGACCTGTCGGCCAAGAGGTACTGCCCCGTCAACGCGATGGTGTCGGCCGGCGCGACCGAGGTTCACCACGGCTACCGGATGCGGTGCACCGGCGCCAACCAGCACGAGGGCGCGGGCGAGGTCGCCGTCACCGGGCCGGAGCGGCGGCCGGACATCGTCGCCTGACGGCCACGTCAGGCAGCCACTGGCCCCGCGCCGATTTGAATTCCTACTAGTTCGCTCGGAGTTCTCTGGTATGCTCCCGGCTCCCGGCATCGCGACGACCGAGCGCCGCGACCGGCGACACCAGGAGCCCTCGATGCCGTCCTCGATCCCATCCGGCGCCGCGGCCGGCCTGCCGCCGGCAGCCAAGATCGACCCGCGCGGCCACCGCTTCGGCGCGGGAGTGTCGGCCGTCCTGTTGATCGTCGCCTTCGTCGCGAATGCGCCATGGCTCGTCGCTGTCGCCCTGGCATCGATCGGCGTGAGCGCCGCATTCGGCCTCCGCTACTCGATCTACGGCGCGATCTGGCGGCGGATCGTCCGGCTGGCTCGCCTCGGCCCGGCGGAGCCGGAGCACGAATACCCGCCGCGCTTTGCCCAGGTCCTCGGCAGCACGGCCCTGACGCTCTCCCTCGTCTCGTTCGTGATCGGCGCGACCGGGCTGGGCTGGGTCTTCGCGCTCGCCGTCGCGGGTCTCCAGTCGCTCCTCGGACTGACGGGCTACTGCCTCGGCTGCCGGCTCTACTTCCTGCGCTGGTGGGTGCCGGACGTCGTGACGCGGATCTGGACCCGAGGCCGCCAGGGCGGGGCGCTGAGCGGGGTCAAGATCAGCTACCGCTGACCGTGCGCGGCGCCGGCCGAGGCCGAGCGTTTGCATGACTATGCGGATTCGCCGTATAGTCATGCACCCATGGTCACCGGAACACGCCCCTCGACCGCGACCGCCGTCGACCGCCGCCCGGCCGGCGGGGACGCCACGATCCGCGTCGGGATCGTCGGCGCGACGGGCTATGTCGGCGCGGAGCTGATCCGGCTCCTCAGCCGCCATCCACAGGTCACGATCGTCGGCCTCCAGGGTCGGGACCGCCATGCGGAGCCGATCGGGGCGACGCATGCCCACCTCGCCTCGACGGGCCTGACGGTCGATACCGAGCTGCCGCCCGTCGACGCCGTGTTCCTGGCCCTGCCCCATGGGACGGCGGCGAACCTCGTGCCGGGGATTGCCGGCGAGGGCACCGCGGTGATCGATCTCGGGCCCGACTTCCGGCTGCGCAGTGCCGCCGACTATCCACGCTGGTACGGCTTCGACCATCCGCATCCCGAGCTGCTCGAGAGCGCGGTCTACGGTCTGCCGGAGCTGCATCGATCGGAGCTCGCGGCGCTGCGTGGCGCGGCCCGAGCGATCGTCGGCAGCCCGGGCTGCTACCCGACCGCGACCCTCCTGGCCCTGGCACCGCTGGCGCGGACCGGGCTCATCGGCGACCTCGTCGTCGACGCCAAGAGCGGCGTGTCCGGCGCCGGACGCGACGCCAAGCCGGACCTGATGTTCGGCGAGGTCAACGAGAGCGTGAAGGCGTACGGCGTCGACGGGCACCGCCACGTCGCGGAGATCGAGCAGGAGCTGGCGGCCGTCGGCTCTGCTGCCGGGGTGACGAACCCGGGTGCCGACGCGGTCGATTTCCTCCCTCACCTCGTGCCGATGACCCGGGGCATCCTGTCGGCCGCCCACGTCCGGCCGACCCGTGCCACGAGCCAGGCGGAGCTCGACGACCTCTATGCGGCGGCCTATGCCGATGAACCGTTCGTGTCGGTCGTGGCCGCGCCGCCGGCGACGAAGCACGTCCTGGGGAGCAACCGCGTCGACGTGTTCGTCCGGCACGATGAGCGGACCGGCCGGATCCTCGCGATCGGGGTCATCGACAACCTCGTCAAGGGCGCCGCCGGCCAGGCGGTCCAGGCGTTCAACCTCGTCCACGGCCTGCCCGAGACGACCGGTCTCGAGCAGCTGCCGCTGGCGCCGTAGGGCCTCGGCGCCGAGCGCCGATGACGATCCTGACGAGCCCGGCTCTGGCCGAGCTGCCGAGCGACCTCCCGGCCGTCGAGCGCCGCGCCGCGATCCCCGCCGGGTTCGAGGCGGCGAGCGGCATCGCCGGGATCAAGGCCTCCGGCCGGCCGGACCTGGCGATCATCGCGACGCTGACGGAGCCAGACGGCAAGCGGCCTCGGGCGGCCGCCGCCGCGGTCTACACGCCGAACGCGTTCGCGGCCGCGCCCGTCCGACTGTCGAAGGCCCATCTCGCAGCCACCGATCCAGCCGGAAGCGGCCGTTTCGGCTGGGCAGCCGCCGTGATCTCGACGAGCGGCTGCGCGAACGCCGCGACCGGCGCCGTCGGGGACACCGACCAGGCGGCCGTGGCCGGATATCTCGCCACTGCGCTCGGGACGCCCGTCGAGGAGACGCTCCTGCTGTCGACGGGCGTCATCGGGACCCGGCTGCCGCTCGACAAGGTGGCGGCGGGCGTCCAGGCGGTCACGCCGACGCTGGCGGCGACCGATGCGGGGCTGGCCGGCGCCGCCGAGGCACTTCGGACGACCGACACCAGGGTCAAGGCCGCGACGGTCTCGCTGACGCTGCCCGATCCGGATGGGCTCGTGGCCCGCTCGATCCGGGTGACCGGGATCGCCAAGGGAGTCGGGATGATCCATCCGCGGATGGCAACGATGCTGTCGGTCGTCCTCACCGACGCGACCGTCGAGCCGGCGACGCTCCACGGGCTGCTCGGTCCGGCGGCGGCCCGGACGTGGGACCAGCTCAGCGTCGACGGCGACACGTCGACGAACGACACGGTGTTCGTCCTCGCGTCGGGCGCCGCCGGCGCGACGCCCGTCGCTGCGGGGACGCGCGAGGCGGCCGACCTCGGCCGCGCGATCGAGGCCGTGGCGCGCGACCTGGCGCGCCAGCAGGCGGCCGACGGCGAAGGCGCGACCACGCTCATCACGTGCCAGGTGTCGGGCGGCTCGGACGACGCCGACGCGCGGGCCGTCGCTCGGGCGGTCATCTCGTCGTCGCTGGTCAAGGCCGCGGTCCACGGCCGTGACCCGAACTGGGGCCGCATCGCTGGCGCTGTGGGGAACGCCGTCCTGGCCGATGCGGCCGTGCTCGAGGCGGCCGGGTTCGCGCCGTCGGTTGCGGCGGCCCGAACGGGAACGGCCGCGACGATCGACCCCGACCGGCTGCGGATCGCGATCGCCGGCCATCTCGTGTTCGACGGGTCGGCCGGCGGTCCGGTGGCCTTCGACCGGGCGGCCGCGCGCGCCGCGATGGACGCCCCGGAGCTCCTGATCCGGCTCGACCTCGGACTCGCTGAGGGCCGCGGCGAAGCGTTCGGTTGCGACCTGACCGAGACCTACGTCATCGAGAACAGCGAGTACACGACCTGATGAGCGAAATTCTCGTCGTCAAGCTCGGGGGCACGACGATCGCCGAGCAGTCGCAGGTGCTCGGCGAAGTCGCCGCGGTCGCGCGTCGCCGTCCCGTGGTCCTCGTCCACGGCGGCGGCAAGCGCATCACCGAGTGGCTCGAGCGGCTCGGCGTCCCGTCGGTCTTCGAGAAGGGCCTCCGCGTCACGGATCAGGCGTCGCTGGAGGTGGCCGCCGCGGTGCTCCGGGGAGTGGTCAACAGCGAGCTCGTCGCCGGGCTGCGCGACGTCGGCGTGGACGCGGTCGGCCTGTCCGGGGTCGACGGCGGGCTGCTGATCTGCGAGCGGGTCCCGGGCATGGGCCTCGTCGCCCACGTCGTGGGCCTGCGCCGCGACCTCCTCGACGCGATCCTCGTCGCCGGCCAGGTCCCCGTCGTCGCGCCCCTCGCGCGGGACGAGGAAGGCGTCGTCTGCAACGTCAACGCCGACGACGTGGCGGCCGGGATCGCCGCCGGCCTCGGTGCGCGGCAGCTCGTCCTGATGACCGACGTCGACGGCGTCCGCGACGCCGACGGCCGGCGGCTCGACACGCTGACGAGCGGCGAGGCCGAGACGCTCATCGACAGCGGCGTCATCGCCGGCGGGATGGTCCCGAAGATCCGCGCCGCGCTCGCGGCGCTGGCGTGGGACGGAAGCGAGGCGATCATCGCCAATTCGTCGGCCGACCATGCCCTCGAGCGGGCCCTGTCCGATCCGTCGTTCGGGACGCGGATCACGGCCGGCCGGTCGGCCGTGGGAGCGGCGTGATGCAGGGCCGAGCGTCGACGGTCGCTCACGCGGAGCCGGGCCCGCCAGCGCCCACCCTCGTCCCGATCCGATCGATCGGCGGCTCGAAGCGCGACCGCCAGCGAGCGATCCGCGAGCTCGTCGCCCACGACCCGATCGGCAGCCAGCAAGAGCTCGCCGCACGGCTCAACGGCCGCGGCTTCGCGGTCACCCAGGCCACGGTCAGTCGAGACATCGCCGAGCTCGGCCTGGTCAAGGTGCCGCGCGCCGCCGGCCACGTCTACGTCACGCCAGAGACCCTCGGCGGCGCGGCGGGCGGCGCGGCCGCCGGCGTCGGGACAATGCCTCTCTCGGACGAGCGCCTCCGCCGGATCCTGGCGGACATCCCCGTCACGATCGGGCGCAGCGGGCTCATCCTGCTCGTCACCGGCTCGCCGGGGACTGCCAGCGTCATCGCCCAGGCGATCGACGAATCGTCGCTGACCGAGCAGGAAGGGACGCTCGCCGGCGACAACACGGTCCTCGTCCTGTTCGCCGACGAGGCGAGGCTCCTCGCCTGGCGCGACCGCTTCGATGCCATCCGCTCGTCTGCCCTGGAGGGCCGCACGCCATGAAGAAGGTCGTCCTCGCCTATTCGGGCGGGCTCGATACGTCCGTCGCCGTCGCCTGGCTCCGCGAGAAGTACGACTGCGAGGTCGTCTGCCTGACCGTCGACGTCGGCGGCGGCTCGCTGCGGGACGGGGTCGAGCGCCGCGCGATCAGCGCCGGCGCATCCCGCGCCTACGTCGTCGACGCGCGGGACCGGTTCGTCCGCGACTTCGTCTGGCCCCACCTCCAGGCCGACGCGCTGTACCAGGGCGCCTACCCGCTGGCGACCGCCCTCGCCCGACCGCTGATCGCCCAGCTCCTGGTCGAGGTCGCCCGCCGCGAGGGCGCCGACGCGGTGGCCCATGGCTGCACGGGCAAGGGCAACGACCAGGTCCGGTTCGACGTTGCCGTTCATGCCCTCGACCCCGGCCTCGAGGTCGTCGCCCCGATGCGGGTCGGGATGGGCCTGACCCGCGACGAGGAGATCGACTACGCGGCGGCGCGCGGGATCGAGATCCCGGTCACGAAGGCGTCGCCGTACTCGATCGACGTGAACCTCTGGGGTCGGTCGTGCGAGACCGGCATCCTCGAGGACCCGTGGGTCACCCCGCCGCCGGATGCGTACGAGTGGACGGTCGAGCCGTCGGCGGCACCGACGCCGGTCGAGGTCGTCGTCGAGTTCGAGGGAGGCATCCCGGTCGCGATCGATGGCGAGCGGCTCGCCCCGGTGGAGCTGGTCGACCGTCTCCACGACCTCGGCGGGGAGCACGGCGTGGGCCGGATCGATCACGTCGAGGACCGCCTCGTCGGGATCAAGAGCCGGGAGATCTACGAGGCGCCGGCGGCGACGGTGCTGCACGAGGCCCACCTCGCGCTCGAGGGGCTGACCCTGACCAAGGACACGCTCCGGTTCAACCGGCTCGTCGCGAACGAGCTGGCCCAGCTGACCTACGACGGGCTGTGGTTCTCGGCCCTCCACCGCGACCTGCGCGGCTACGTGGCCTCGTCGCAGCGGGTCGTGTCCGGCGAGGTCCGGGTCCGGCTCGACCACGGATCGGCGGTCGTCACCGGGCGCCGCTCGCCGCTGTCGCTGTATGACAAGGACCTCGCGACCTACGACAAGGGCGACGCCTTCGACCACGCCGCGGCAGTCGGGTTCATCGGCATCTTCGGGCTGCCACTGCGGGTCGAGGCCGCCCGGCACGGTGCGGTCGGCGCGCGGTATGGCGCGGCGTGGACGTGGACGGATCCGCTCCTCGACGACCTGCCGATCAAGGTCACGGACCCGTCGGAGGCCGTGGCCGCGGGCTGACGCCGCCGATTCAGGCCGGGCTTGGCTCCGCGGCCGGCAGGCCCTGCTCGATGCCGACCAACCGGCCCTCTGTCTGGAGCCGGCGCAGGATCTCGACCGTCGCGGCGATGCCGTCTCGATACGGCGTGACCGGGACCGGACCGAGTGCCGCCGTCAGCGCGTCGTGGGCGATCTCCGACGGGAACGGCAGCTCCGCCGGCGCCGCGGTGATCGTCCCCGCTGCGTCGGGGACGGCGTCCTCGATCGCCGCGATCCACGATGGGATGTCGACGGAGCTGCCGCCGAGGTTGAAGACGTGGGCACCCTGGAGCGAGCTGCGGCTCGCGGCGATGAGCGTCGCGGCAACGTCCTCGGCGTACTGGAAGAGCGTCGTGCCCGAGAAGCTGATCCGGTACGACACGCCGAGCACCGCCGCGGCGATCGCCGTCGTCGGCGTGCTCGTCATGCCCTGGTCGCGGCCCACGCCGTAGACGGTCATCGGCCGCAGCCCGACGCTGGCGATGCCATCGTCCAGGGCGTAGACGCGGGCGTTACCCTCGTTCGCCCGCTTGTACACCCCGTAGTGCGTCGTCGGGTGGCCGTCGGCGGTCTCCTCCAGGCGGTGCGTCGAGGGGTCCTCGTCGGCCGCCCCGAACATCCCGATCGAGCTCGTGTAGACGACCGGCGCCGGGAGCCCGCCGCGACGCTTGACCGCCTCGAACAGGTTGACGGTGCCGACGACGTTGACGAGCGCACCGAGCGGTGGGTCGGCCCGGCAGAACGGCACCTGGAGGGCGGCGAGGTGGATGACGTTCGTGATCCCCCGCTCGTCGAGCGTCCGCTCGAGGCTCGCGAGGTCGGTGATGTCGCCGACGACGAAGTCGACCCCGGCGAGCTCGTCCTCGCTCATGATCTGGGTGAGCCGGCGGTGGTCGCGTCCGAGATCGAAGGCGACGACCGGCATGCCGTCGCGGACCAACGCCCGGACCGTCCACGCACCGATGCAGCCGAGGGCGCCCGTGACGAAGAACCGCTCGGCGGCGCTCACACGACGCCGCCGGCGGGGGTCGCGACGAGCGGGGTCGACGCCGGGACGAGGCGGCAGCGGTTCCGGAGGCGGCCGATCCCCTCGATCTCGACGACGACCTCGGAGCCGTCGGCGAGGAAGCGCGGCGGTTCCCTGAAGACCCCGACGCCGCCCGGCGTGCCGGTCGCGATCACGTCGCCGGGCTCGAGCGTGAACGAGCGCGAGCAGTAGCTCACGATCTCGGCGACGCCGAAGTACATCTGCGACGTATTCGCCGCCTGGACGACCTCGCCG
>VBFG01000098.1 GCA_005882635.1 Chloroflexota bacterium
GCTACACGCGGACCCGACGGGTCGGGTGGAGCGTGTGCTCCGTGGCGATGATCGCCTCGATCTTCTCGGCGGTCTGCTCGACCTGACCCGTCTCGTTCGTCACGACGTGGTCGTAATCGCCCTGGCGGGCGAGCTCGATGGCCGCGTCGCGCTGGCGGACCTCGAGCTGCTCGGCCGTCTCGGTCGCCCGTTCGCGCAGGCGCTGGAAGAGCTCCTCCATCGACGGGGGGACGACGAAGATCAGGAGCGCCTCCGAGACCTGCTCCTTCACGACCTGGGCGCCCTGGACGTCGATCTTGAGGATCACGTCGCGGCCGGCGATGAGCGCCTCGCGGACCTGGTCGCGCGGCGAGCCGTACCAGTTCTTGTGGACCTCGTTCGCCTCGAGGAATCCCCGGGCGCGGTAGATCCGGAGGAACTCTTCGCGGTCGATGAACTGGTAGTCGACGCCGTCACGCTCGCCGTCGCGCGGCGGTCGCGTCGTGCAGGTCACGACGTAGTGACGCTTGCCATTGCGACCGGTCTCGCGCTCGCGCCGGCGGAGCGCGTCGATGATCGTGTCCTTCCCGACACCGGACGGTCCCGAGATGATGACCAGCAACGCCCCTGGGGCACCCTCGACGACGAAATCGGGCCGACCGGGGTCGCGCCGGATGTCGACCTTCGCCTCGGTCACCGGCGTCCCTCGGGTCCGCCGAGGTCGGTCGCTCCGGCGCGAAGCCCGACGAGGACCCGTTCCAGCTCCCCGGGCAGCGGCGCCTCCGCCCGGATCAGCCGACCGTCGCTCGGCGAGGTCAGCTGGAGCCGCCACGCGTGGAGGAACAGCCGCTCGAGCGGCGCCCCAGCCGGACCGGGTCGCGGGCCCCGCCGCGAGGTCCCCGTCCCGTACACCGGGTCGCCGGCCACCGGATGGCCGATCGCCAGCAGATGGACCCGGATCTGGTGGGTCCGGCCGGTCACGAGGTCGAGCTCGAGCAGCGTCCAGCCGACGAACCGCTCGCGGACGCGGTAGCCGGTCGTGGCCGGTCGGCCGTCGGGGACGACCGCCATCCGCGTCCGGTGCTTCGGATCGCGCCCGATCGGTGCCTCGATCCGTCCGACCTCCGCGGCGACCTCGCCGAGGACGAGGGCGAGGTACGTCTTCTTGATCCGCCGCGCCTTCAGCTGGGCCATCAGCGAGTGCTGCGCCGCGTCGGTCCGGGCGACCATCAGGAGCCCGCTCGTGTCGCGGTCGAGGCGATGGACGATCCCCGGCCGCTGGACGCCGGCAATCCCGCCGAAGCCGGACGGACCGGCGTGGGCGAGCAGGGCGTTGACGAGTGTCCCGCCGGCGTGACCCGGCGCCGGGTGGACGACGAGCCCGGCCGGCTTGTCGACGATCAGCAGGTCGGCGTCCTCGTGGACGACCCGGACCGGGATCTCCGGGGCGGGGGCGAGGTCGAGCGGCTCGGGCTCGGGAACGACCAGCCGGAGCGCGGCGCCGGGCCCGATAACGGCATTCGCCTTGAGTGGCAGCCCGTCGGCCGTCAGGTTCCCGGCGGAGATGAGCTTCTGGACGTGGCTCCGGGACAGGCCGGTCACGTCGGCGACGTACCGGTCGACGCGCTGGAGGGCGGCACCGGCGGGAACCTCCAGGGTGTGGACGCCGGGTCCGGTCATCGGGCGGCCTCACCGGAGCTCGTCGCCGCGCCGTCGACGAGCGATGGCCGGATCGCCGCGATGATGAGGAGCAGGATCGACAGGCTGATCGCCGAATCAGCGACGTTGAAGGTGTAGAAGCGGACCGTCCCGATGCCGGCGTCGACGAAGTCGACGACGTAGCCGAGCCGGAGGCGGTCGATCATGTTCCCGATCGCGCCGCCGAGGAGCAGCCCGAGGGTCAGCGTCAGGTACGGGCTCGCGCCCGCCCGCGCGTGGTAGGCGACGATCAGCCCGACGACCGCGATCGAGACGACCCCGAACATCAGCGCGTTGTCCTGGAACAGCCCGAACAGCGCACCCGTGTTCTGGCCGAAGACGATCCGGAGGAGGTCGCCGATGATCGGCACCGACTGGCCCGGCGCGAGCGCCGAGGTCACCACGGCCTTCGTGACCTGATCGACGACGACGACCGTGACGGCGACGCCGCCGAAGACGAGCCAGCGGCTCGCTCGACTTGATGATCGGCGGGCGGCCGGCGTGGCGACCGGCGACGGCGTCCGCGACCCGGCCGACTCGGTCACGCCGCCTCCCCGGCCCGGCGAACCCGGCAGAGGGCGATCGTGACCGATCCGCGGCTCAGCGCCACCTCAGACGACGCCTCCGCCGACCCGGCAGGCGCGGGACCGCGATGGATCGTGTCGGCGAGGGTCTCCTCGGCCACGTCGTCGAGGTGCGCGGCGGCGTCGTCGGCGAGGCCGTCGACCCAGACCTCGATCCGGTCGTCCAGCGCGAGGCCGGCGTCCTTGCGGAGGTCCTGGATCGCCCGCTGCAGCTCGCGTGCGTCCCCCTCCGCCCGCAGGTCATCGGTGAGCTCGGTGTCGATGACGACGACCAGGCCGTCGTGATGCGCGACCGCGGTCCCCGCGCGCGGGCTGGCGAGGATCTCGACCTCGTCCGGGGCGAGCGTGACGCCGGCCAGGGTGACCGAGCCGTCGGCGCCGTACTCGACCGCGTTCTCCCGGGCGGCGGCCATGATCGCCGGGATCGCCGAGCCATGCTTCCTGCCGATCTTCGGCAGGAGAGGCTTGACCCGTCGTTCGACGAGCTCCGACTCGTCGCCGATCAGCTCCACCGCCCGGACGTTGATCTCGTCGCGGATGAGGGCGACGAGCGCATCGAGCTCGGTCTCGGCGCCGCCCGGGACGGCCAGCCACATCCGGGCGAGCGGCTGGCGGGTCCGGATGCCGGCCGACCCGCGGAGCGTCCGGGCCAGCTCGACGGCGGCGCGGGCGGTCGCCATCGCCCGCTCGAGTGGCTCGTCGCGCGCCGGCGCCAACTCGTCGGCCGGCCAGCGGGTCAAATGGACGGAATCGGGGGCACCGGCGATCGCACCCCCGAGGTTCCCGTAGATCGCCTCGGTCAGAAAGGGCAGGATCGGCGCCGCGAACCGTGCCAGGGCGAGGAGCGCGCCGTGCAGCGTGGCGAAGGCCGTCGATCGGTCGGCGGCGTCGTCGTTCCGCGAGAAGCGCTTCCGCGACAGGCGCAGGTACCACGTCGAGAGGTCGTCGATGAACGTCGAGATCGCCTTGGCGGCAGCCGCCGCGTCGACGTCGGCAAGGCGGTCCCCGACGACCGCCGCCGTCGCCGCCGCCCGAGAGAGAATCCAGCGGTCGAGGACCGTCCCTGCCGAAGAACCATCCGACGAGCCCGTCGCCTGCCATCCGTTCAAGCGTGCGTAGGTCACAAAGAATGCATAGACGTTCCACAGGACGAGGAGCTCGCGACGGGCGTCGTCTGCGGCATGCCAGCCGAACCGGATGTTCTCCTCGGGCCTGGCCGTCGTGTACATCCAGCGCATGACGTCGACGCCCATCCGCTCGGCGGCCTCGTCGAAGTCGACGGCGTTGCCGGAGCTCTTGTGCATCGGCCGGCCGTCCCCGCCGAAGACGAGGGCGTAGCCGAAGATCGTCACGAACGGCGGCTCGCGGCGGAGGACCGTCGACATCGCGAGCATCGAGTAGAACCAGTTCCGGAACTGGCCTGGAAAGCTCTCGGTGATGAAGTCGGCCGGGAACCACTCCTGCCAGTAGCCGGGGTCCTCGCGGAAGTGGAGCGTCGAGAATGGGACGATCCCGGCGTCGAGCCACGGGTTGCCGACGTCCTTGATCCGTTCGACCGGCGCCCCGCACGACGGGCAGGCGACCGTGACCGCGTCGATGTACGGCCGGTGCGGGGTGTGACCCTCGAACGCGTCCCAGCCGGCGACCGCCCGCTCTCGGAGCTCGTCCCGCCCGCCGACGACGTCGAAGGTGCCGCAGGCGTGACAGTCGTAGATCGGCAGCGCCAGGCCCCAGTAGCGCTTCTTGCTGATCATCCAGTCGTGCATGTTCAGGAGCCAGTCGAGCTCCCGGTCGTAGCCGAACGACGGGATCCACCGGATCCGGTCGACGACCTCCATGATCTGGTAGCGGAGGCTCGCATCGACCTCCGCGCGCGTCAGCTCCGCGCGGGGCTTGTCGTAGACCGGACCCATGCTGATGTACCACTCGTCGACGAGCCGGAAGACGAGCGGGGTCTGGCATCGCCAGCAATGCGGATAGCGATGCAGGTAGGGCTCGAGGCGGTAGAAGCGGTCCTCGTGCTTCAGGTGCTCGACGATCGGATCGGTCACGTCGCGGACGTCGCGCCCGGTCAGCGATCCGAACCCATCGACGACGATGCCGCTCTCGTCGAGCGGGGCGATCATCGGCAGGCCGAGCGCCTTGCCGAGGGCGAAGTCCTCCGCGCCGCAGCCCGGGGCGACGTGGACGATGCCGGTCCCCTCCTCCTCGCCGACCTCGTCCCAGGCGACGACGCGGTGCTCGTACGGCGCATCCGCCGCGATCGGTGAGGCGCCTGTCGCGAAGGCCTTCCGGACCGCGGGCAGGTCGTCGAACGGGCCGGCGTAGCGCCAGCCGACCAGCTCCGAGCCAGGCCGCTCCTCGAGGACCTCGAACGTTCCGGTCAAGGCCTGCTTGAGAGTGCCCTTCGCGAGCCAATGGATCGCATCGCCCTGGCGGACCTTGACGTAGCGCAGCGCCGGTCCGACCGCCGCGGCCACGTTCGAGGTCAGCGTCCACGGCGTCGTCGTCCATACCAGCAGGTCCTCGCCCGGCCGATCGACGAGCGGCAGGCGGATCGTGAGGCCCGGATCCTCGCGGTCGGCGTAGCCCTCGTTCATCTCCATCTGCGAGATGCCGGTCCCGCAGCGCGCGCACCACGGCATCGTGTCGTGGCCCTTGTAGAGCCAGCCGCGGCGATGGCATTCCTTGAGGAAGCCCCAGATCAGGTCGTTGTTCTCGTTGCTGAACGTGAAGTAGCTGCCGCCGACGTCGGGCATGCCCAGCCGCCCGACGAGCATCTCGACGCTGTCGGTGACAGGCCCGTCCGGACCCTCGATCGTCGTGGGCCGGGAGGGATCCGCCGCGAGGAGGTCGCGCAGGCGGCGGAGCTCGTCCGGGTCGTTCCAGTCCATCCACATCCCGAGCCGGACGCTCTGCTCCGTCTGGCGGGCGGCATAGGTCAGGACGCGCTGTTTGCAGAGCGAGACGAACTCGGCGATCCCGTAGTCCTCGATGTCCCGCTTGTTCGTGAACCCCAGGTCCCGCTCGACGTTGACCTCGACCCACAGGCCCTGGCAGTCGAACCCGTTCTGCCAGCGTTGGTCCTCGCCGAGCATCGCGTGGAACCGCTGGAAGACATCCTTGTACGCCCGGCCCCAGGCGTGGTGGACGCCCATCGGGCTGTTGGCGGTGATCGGCCCGTCGAGGAAGCTCCATTTCGGGCCGCCCGCGTTCTGGGCACGGAGCCGTTCGAATGTCCGCCGCGCGCGCCACTCGGCGAGGATCTCGTGCTCCTGGGCAACGAGGTCGGGCTTCGCACTGACGGGTCGGAACATCGGGCCTCGGCTGGGCGGATCGGGAAGGGCGGACGACATCGGCGATCCGCGGCAAGGCAGCCTCGACGACGGCCGACAGGTTGCCGAGTATCCTACCCGCGATGCAGCGCTCGCAGGAGTCGCGGCCGCGAGCGAAGTCTCCCTTCGTCGCCGCCTTCCTCTCCCTCCTCTTCCCCGGCCTCGGGCACGCGTACGCCGGTGCCTACCAGCGGGCTCTGGGCTTCGCCGCGCCGCCGATCCTGGTGGCCGCCCTCCTCGCCGGCGTGGTCTTGCGGATGGACGGCGCGCACCTGATCGGCTTCCTGCTCACGACCGGGGTGCTGCCCGGGATCTTCGTCTTCAACCTCCTGCTGCTCGTGTACCGGCTGGTCGCGATCGTCGACGCCTATCGCGTCACCGTCTGGCTCAACGCGCTGTCGGCGAACGCCGGCGGCCGGCTCGGCCGACCGCGACTCGTCTTCAACCCGGTCTCGCTCGGCGGGCTGTTCGCCGTCGTCCTCGTCATGTCGGGCGCCCATGTCGTCGTCGCCCGCTACGACGTGATCGCGATCAGCGCGCTGAGCGACCCCTGTGTGTTCATCACCGACCAGACCCCGGCCAACTGCGACGAGACGCCGTCGTCATCGCCGGGCGGGTCCCTCGAGCCGACCGACGAGCCCATCGGCAGCCCGACGCCGACGGCAACACCGCCGCCGATCCAGGGCTCGGCGCTGCCCGACGTCACGATCCCGCCGTGGAACGGGACGGAGCGACTGAACATCCTGCTGATCGGCACGGACCAGCGGCCGAACGAGGGGACGTACAACACCGACACGCTGATCGTGGTGTCGATCGACCCGACGACGAAGCAGGTCGCGATGTTCAGCCTCCCCCGCGACTCCACCGACGTCCCCTTGCCCCCCGGTCCGCTCCGCAACGCGTATGCGAGCTATGGCGGGGTCTACCCGAACAAGATCAACTCGCTCTTCACGACCGTTCGGGGCCGCCCGGACCTCGTCCCCGGCACGAGCCGGACGCGGGGCTACAACGGGCTGAAGGAGGTCCTCGGCAACCTCTACAACCTCGACATCAAGTACTTCGTCGAGGTCAACTTCGAGGGGTTCAAGAAGGTCGTCGACGACCTGGGCGGCGTGACGATCAACGTCCAGGTTCCCGTCCAGGACGATGGCTATCCGAGCGACACCGGTCGGTCATCGCGGGTCTACATTCCCGCCGGGATCCAGCACATGACGGGTGCCCAGGCCCTCGTCTACGCCCGATCCCGCCACAAGTCGGACGACTTCGATCGCGGCGCCCGCCAGCAGCGCGTTCTGACGTCGCTCCGCGAACAGGCCGACGTGACCGCGATCATCCCCCGGATCCCGCAGCTCCTCGCAGATGTGAAGACGACCGTTCGGACCGACATCCCGCAGGACCAGCTGGCGCGCCTCGCGGGTCTCGCGAGCTCGGTCGACTCCAAGAACATCCGGTCGTACGTGTTCTCGTACCCGCGCTACGGCACGCAGGTCCTGTCCCCGATCTACAAGTTCCTGCCCGATGTCACCAAGATCCGGACGGCCGTGGCCAACGCCTTCAAGGTCGACCCGCAGCTCGAGGACACGCGAGCGGCCCTCGCCGAGGAGAATCCGTCGATCTGGATCCTCAACGGGAGCGGCCGCCAGGGTCAGGCCACGAACCTCGTGCAGTACCTCGCCTACTACGGGTTGAGCGCGTCCGCTCCGACCACCAAGCCGAACACCTCCGCTCTGAGCGGCACCCAGATCGTCGTGTACAACGGGGCCGAGACGCGGCTGACCGACTCGATCGCCTTCCTCGAATCGACGTTCGACACGAAGGTCGTCCTGAAGAGCGATCCGGCGATCCCCGTCGACGTGGTCATCACCACGACCCGCCGGACGCCGACCCTCACTCCGCCGCCATCAAGTTGACCGTGGGCCTGGTTCGGGCTTCCTCCGCAGGCGGCCGGTTGGTGCATCAGACGTGCACATCCGACGAGGTATGTCCTGAGGTGCCTGCTTGGTGCCCGGGGCGTGCACATCCGACGACGTCAGGCGCGAACCTGCCAGGTTGGTGCATCTGGTGCACCAGATGTGCAGAAGCAGGGGGTTCTAGCTTCCTCAGCCGGAGTTCCCCGCCCCATGTGCACGTCCCACGCACCAAGCGAGCTCGGCGGACGCGCCGGCACGCTACTCGTCAGCTGAGCGGGATCTCCGTCAGCCAGTGGCGATATTCCGGGAGCCGGCCGCGCACCGCGTCGAAGTAGCGGTCGCGGATCAGCTTCCCGATCGGGCCGACCTCGCCCGAGCCGATCGGCCGCTGGTCGATCTCGATCACCGGCGAGATCTGGACGCCCGTGCCGCACAGGAACATCTCGTCGGCGACGTACAGCTCGGACCGATCGATCGAGCGGATCTCGACCGGGATCTTCTCGTTCGCGAGCAGCTCGAGCATCGCCTTGCGCGTGACGCCCTCGAGGATGTCGTCGTTGACCGGCGGCGTCAGGGCCACGCCGTCGCGGATCATGAACAGGTTCGCCGCCGACGCCTCGTTGACGTGCCCGTCGGCCGTCAGCACGACCGCCTCGTCGTAGCCGTTCATCTCGGCCTCCGACTTCTGGAAGGCCATGTTCACGTAGCCACCGACGATCTTGCCGCGGGCCGGCAGCGCCTCATCCGGGTTGCGCCGCCAGGTGGACGTCATCACCCGGACGCCGCGGTCGACGTCGATGTAGTTCCCGAACGGGATCGCGATGATGTAGAGCTCGTTCTCGAGGTGGTGGAGCCGGACGCCGATCGCCTTCGTCGACTTGTAGAACGACGGCCGGATGTAGACGTCCTCGCGGAAGCCGTTCCGGCGGACCGTCTCGATGATGAGCCGGGTGAGGTCGTCGACCGACGGCACGTTCTCCATCAGGAGGATCCGGCACGACTGCCGGATTCGCTCGACGTGTTCGCGGATCTTCAGCCCGTAGAGCTTGCCCTGGTCGGCGTTCCAGTAGGCCCGGATGCCCTCGAACGTGGCCGTCCCGTACATGAACGCGTGGGTCATGATGCTGACCTTTGCGTCGCGCATCGGGACGAAGTCGCCCTGGAAGTAGCAGATGACGCTGTCGAGGTCGCGTGCCGCGGGCGCGGTCGCGGTCGCCTGTGGTTCGGCGGTGGCCGCCGGGGCGCTCTCGGTCGAGGTGCCGGCCGGGCTCGACTTCTGGGTCAGCATGCGGACGCTCCTGCGCGGGTCTGCGGCCCTTCGCGGCGGGTTGCCGCGTCGCGCCGCGTGGTCGTCGGACGGTTTTGCCAGATTAGCATGGGCCCTCTCCGGCCCCGGCTGCGTCCATCAGCCCGCGAGGCTGCCTAGAAGAAACCGGCGATCGACAGGACGACGATTGCCAGATATGCGAGGTAGAACCCGCCGCCGACGAGGAGACGCTTCCCGACGAGGCGCCCGGAGCGGGCCATCGGGATGAAGATCACGGCGGAGGAGAGAAACGCGATCCCGGCCGACAGGAACGCGATCCGGCTGTCTGCCGTGACGTGCCAGGCGTCCGCCGCGAACAGCAGCGCGACGACCGTCGGGATCGTCGACTGGAACACCATCGCCCCCGTGATGTTGCCCATCGCCAGCGTGTCCTTGCCCTGGCGGACCCAGATGATCGAGTTGAACTTCTCCGGCAGCTCCGTGGCGATCGGGGCGATGACGAGGGCGAGGATCGCCGGGTCGACGCCGAGCGTGGTCGCCAGGTGGCCGACCGCGTCGACGAAGAAGAACGCGCCCACCACGATCAGCCCGAGCGCCGTCAGGACCTGGAGGTTCACGATGCGCAATCGCGGGACGGCGTCGTCGGTGTTCGGC
>VBFG01000212.1 GCA_005882635.1 Chloroflexota bacterium
GAGCGACCTTCGTCATCGGCGAGGACAGCATGGAGGCGATGCTCGCGGTCGTCGGCGCGGGTCGAGCGATCGCCGTGGTGCCCGAGTACGTCGAGCGCTTCTATCCGCAGCCCGGGGTGCAGTTCGTTAGGACGGCAGCGGTCGGTCCGTGCACCGTCGGGATCGGCGCCCTGCGATCCCGTCAGGCGGAGCTCCAGATCGGGACGCTCCTCAAGCTCGCCGCCAGCGTCGCACCTCGGGGACGGAGGAGTGGTCCCCGAGGTGCGCGCCGGACGACGGCTACTGGTAAGCGACCGGGAGCGTCAGGACCTTCCTCAGCTGATCGTCCGCCTGCTTGAAGGCGTCCGCGGGCGTCGCCTGGCCGGAGATCACATCCGAGATGTCCTTCTGGAGGATGTCCGACATCGACCCCCACTCCGGGATCCGCGGTCGGCTCTTCGACTGGCCGAGGCTCACGAGCTCCTGCTTCCAGTAGGGCAGGGAGCTGACGAGCTCGGGGTCCTCGAAGGACGACGTCAGGGCCGGGAGCCCACCGCCCTTGGCCAAGGCCGTCTGGACGGGCGCCGACAGGGCCCACTGCATGAACTCCCAGGCGGCGTCCTGCTTCGTGCTCCCGGACGGGATCACGTAGGTCCAGCTGCCGAGATGGGCGATCTGCGTGTCGCCGTCCTTCAGCGTCGGGATGCTCGCGTAGCCCATCTTTCCGACGACCGCCGACTGATCCGTGGCTTCCATCGCCCCGGCGGTGTCGCCCCAGGTGATGCTGAGCGCCGCGCCGCCCTGCTGGAGTGTCGCCGTCGTCTCGTCCCAGGTCGCGTTGGTGTATCCCGGCTGGGCGAAGGGCCGCAGGCCGGCCATGTAGCCGAGGCTGTCGACGCTCGGCTGGCTGTCGATGATCAGGTTGCCCTGTGCGTCCAGGATCCCGCCCCCGTAGGTCCAACCGTAGTCGAGCCATTCGAGGACCGTGGCGACGTGCCGCTTGCCGGTCATCGCGACGCCGGCGAAGTCCTTCGAGAGGGTCGCGCCCGCCAGTTGGCTCCCCGCCTTTCGCGTGAAGAATTCGGCAGCGGCCTGGTACTGCTTCCAGGTCGTGGGGACGGCGAGGTCATAGCCGTACTTCGCCTTGAAGGCCGCCTGCTCGGCGGCGTTCTCGAACAGGTCCTTCCGGTAGAACATCATCATCACGGCGCTGTTCGACGGCATCCCGTAGGTCTTGTCGCGCCAGACCGACGACGCCTTCCAGAGCGCCGGGATGATCGCCGTCGGGTCGAAGCCGGGGCCGTAGGAGCCCTTGTCGGCGACACGGTCGTCGATCGGCGTGATCCAGCCCTTCTCCGCGAATGCCCCGAGGAACTCGTAGGGCAGCGACACGATGTCGTAGGCGCCCTGCTTGGTGGTGGCGTTGAGGGTCAGCTTCTGCACGACGCTGTCGTACGGCGCCTGCTCGAGCTGGACGTCGATGCCGGTCTTCGCGGTGAAGTCCGGGAGGAGGCTCTCGAGGACCTGGCTGTTGAGCGTCGCCTCCGCGATCATCGACAGCGACGTGCCCTCGTTGGCGCGTGACCACGCACCGGCGCCGCTCGCGGCCGGCGAGCCGCCTCCGGCGGCGGCCGGCGAGGCACCGCCCGCGCCCGCCGCGGACGAGCCGCCGGGAGTGGCGGTGCCACCGCAGGCGGTGACGAGCAGTGCCAACGCACCAAATGCCGAGACCCATGGCCGGGGCCGGAGCGTTCGAGTCATCGTGAGCTCCCTTCGATCTCCGTGAGGACGCGATCGAACACGTCGACGACGTGATCGATTTCCGAGCGAGTGATCGTCAGTGGCGGCTTGATCTTCACGACGTTGCCGAGACCGGCGTAGCGGCTCGTCCCGAACATGACGCCGTGCCGCAAGCCCAGGTCGTAGACCTGCTCGGCCTCCCTGGGGGCCGGCTCCTTCGTCGTTCGGTCCTTCACGAGCTCGACCGCCGTGAAGAGGCCGGGGCAGCGGACGTCACCCATGAGCGGGTGGCGGTCCTGGATCTCGACCAGGCGGGCGGTGAGGTACTCCCCCATCTCGCGGGCCGCCTGGATGAGGCCCTCGGTCTCGAGGACCTCGAGCGTGGCGAGGCCGGCAGCGAGCGAGACCGGGAACTGGCCGAAGGTCAGGGCGTCGTCGCCGGTCTCGAACCCGGCGAGATCCTCGCGGACGAGCACGCCCGCCAGGGGATATCCGCCCGCGACGCTCTTGCCGAAGACGAGGATGTCGGGGACGACGTCGTACAGGTCGGATGCCCACCAGGCACCGAGCCGGCCGAGGCCGGTCTGGATCTCGTCCCAGATGAGGAGCAGGCCCTCCTCGTCGCAGATCTCCCGGACGAGCTTGTAGTAGAGGCGCGGGTACTCGACGTGGCCGCCGTTCCCCTGGATCGGCTCCATCAGGACGGCCGACGGCCGGCCGCTGACGCC
>VBFG01000214.1 GCA_005882635.1 Chloroflexota bacterium
TTCTCCTCGGACTCCTGTCAGGTTGTGACGCAGAAGCCAGCGCGACACCTGGAACCACCGGTCGCTGGCTGGGCACGGGCGTCCACCTCGTCGATGGCACTTGGATCGGGTCCGAGCACGAATGTGGATCTGGCACGCCCGATCAGGAGCTTCTCTGTCGGACGGTCGTCGATCGTGTCCTCGCAGTGCTGGCGCCGGCAGACCGCTCCCACGTCACCGCGGCGCGTCTCGCCGACCTGCCCACGACGTTCGTCACCTCGTCGGGCGAGACCCGTCAGGCTCGCCTGGGAGCGGGGATCAACACGACCGAGGCCATCGTCGTGAACCTCGACGACGGCAGCCGGCGTGTTGTCGGCGCGTCGTGCCACCTGCCGTACGTGAGCGGACTCGGCAATCAGCTCAGCCTGAAGGCCGAGGACGCGAAATGTTGGCCGATGACCCTCGAGTGGTGGCTCGACGGTGGCGCTCCCCCATCGATTCCGCCAGGGACGAAGTTCGGGTGAGGTCGCCAGTCCCGAAATCAGCCCGAGCGAGCTGGAACGACGGCACCCACCATTCGCAGGATCTCGCTCACGACCAGATCGGGGTTGTCGTCCTGGACGTAGTGGCTCGTCGCCACGACGAGGTGGCGCGCATCCGGCCCCAGGGTCGCGTACTCGTCCCCGAGCTCGAGGGCGACCGCCTGCATCGACGCACACGGCAAGCCCTCTGCGCACCATGGATCCATCGAGTGGCTCGCCGTGATGACGGTGAGCGGAATCGCCGGGAACGAGGTGAGCTCGGCAGCGGCCTCCTGCTCGCTCGCGCGGAAGTCGACCGCGAACCCGACGAATCCTGCCCGGAACGTCTCCAGCTCCGGCCCTGAAAGGACTGCCTCGATCCGCTCGAGGTCGTGCGGATGGGACGGTTCGACGAGGACCACCCCGGCGACGTCGGCCGGATGCTCGGCGGCCTCCATCCACGCCACCAGGCCGCCATACGAGTGTCCGACCATGACGACGGGCCTCCTGACCCCGACCCCCGCGAGGAGATCGTGGAGGTCGGCCACATCACTCCTCGCTGTCCGAGGCCGATCAGGTTTCGGCGCCTCCCCGTCGCCCGGTCGATCGTAGAGACAGGCCACGGCATGGTCCCGGATCCGATCTGCGATCGGCCACAGGCTGTGGTCGCCACCGATGCCGGGCTCGAACACGACGGTTGGCCCGGGGCCACCGGCGCACGTCACGTGCAGCGGGTGACCGTTCACCGTGACGTGCGCGTCGATCGATGCCGGCACCGATCCCTTGCCGGAACATGCCGCCACGGCGATCGCGGCGATCACGAAGACGGGGCCGACGACTCGGCGTGGTCGCATCGCCAGGAGCCTACTCCCGGCCCGAGGGGACGGTCGCCAGATCGACGGGCAGGGAATCGTCGGCCCGGGTTCGCGCGTTCTCCGGCAGTCGCCTTGGACCCGCTCATACGCTCATGGCCAGACTCTTAGCCACGATCCTTCGGCCGAGACGGCTCGGGACCGAGCGCGGATAGCCGTCGAGGACGAACAACCGTCGTCCGCGGCTGGATTTGGCACGAACCCGAGGCGACAACCGCGCTAACAGTCCCCGGATGAGCGTATGAGCAGGTAGCCCGCCGGCGAGCAACCGGGCGACGACGTGGGCCGCCTCCGTCGTAGGCGATCGCCTCTGAGTCGAGCCCGGGTCGGCGCGCTGCCGGTCCGGGCTCCAGTTGCGCGACCGCCGTCAGTTGACAGGCACCCGCGGTCGGTTCAGCGGCAGGCCGGGCTCGCCGACGTCGACCTTGAAGATCTTCCAGGCGTCGGGGTGATCGCCCGGCTCGAGGTCGCCGTTCGTCACGAGCAGCTTGTTGCCGATGAACGCGAGGCCCCAGGGCGAGAAGAACCGCGGGTCCGAGATGCGACGGAGCTCGTTGCCGGCCGGATCGAGGACCGCCACCTGGTTCGGGCCGAGAAGGCTGACATACAGGTTGCCGAACTTGGCGAAGGCGATGCCCGTGGCCTGCGGCGGCGCGACGCTCGGGTCGGGCGAGGCAGCGAACCGGTGCACGAGCTCCATGTCGGCCGCCGTCGGGTAGTCGACAAGGCGGATCCGGTAGATCGTGGCGTCGAACGGGAACTCGGCCGGCAGCGTGATCGAGATGTACAGCCATTGGCCCGTGGGGTCGATCCGGCCGCCGAGGGGTCCGCCGGCGAAGCCGAACAGGCCGAGCAGGCGCGGATCGGTGAACCAGATGTGGGCCGTGCCGTCCGGCG
>VBFG01000215.1 GCA_005882635.1 Chloroflexota bacterium
GCACGGCCCGGCAGGCGTGTCGCTCGTGACCCGATCGGGGCGACGGTCCATCCCGGGGATCCGCGTTGACGTCGTCTGCGGCACTGGCTCCGGCGACGCGCTCACGGCCGCATTCGCCGCCGGCCTGCTCCGCGGCCTCGATCCACTGGTGGCCCTCGAGCGCGGCAACGCCGCCGGCGCGATCGTGGCCGGCCGCCTGATGTGCAGCACGGCCATGCCCAGCCCCGACGAGATCGATCGGCTCCTCGCCGGCACGACGGCCGTGCCTCAGGCGGCCCTCTCATGACCGCGGACGGCACTGGATTTAGTCCGACGATCCACGCCGCGAAGCTGCCCATGCGGGTGCCGCCGGAGCTGCTCCACGTCCGCCCGGATGCCGACGGCGTCGTCGCGGCCGACCCGGAGCGCGCCGGCTGGCGCTACCTCTCGTTCCGGGCGTTCGGCCTCCAGGACGGGGAGGTCGCCCTCCTCGACCGGCCCGATCAGGAGGCGGCGATCGTCACCATCGCCGGCGGCGGCGTCGAGATCGCTCCGGACGTCGGCCCGACCCTGCGACTCGAGGGACGACCGTCGGTCTTCGAGGGATTGCCCTGGAGCGCCTACATCCCGGCGGGGACGACGGTCCGGATCATCGGTCGGCCGCTCCCCGGCCTACGCGTGGTCATCGCCGTCGCCCAGGCGCCGCTGACCGGCCGGCCAGGGGTCTCCGCGAAGCCGATCCTGGTCACGCCGGACGACGTCGAGATCGAGATCCGCGGCGCGGGCAATGCCACCCGCCAGATCAACAACATGATGATGCCGGACTTCCCCGCGGACCGGCTCCTGATCTGCGAGGTGTTCACGCCGGGCGGCAACTGGTCGGGCTGGCCGCCCCACCGGCACGACTTCGACGATCCGCCGCGGGAGGCGGTCCTCGAGGAGACGTACTTCTATCAGCTGAGCCGCCCCGACGGCTGGGCCATCCAGCGCGTCTACCACCGTGACGGATCCCGCGATCGGCTGATGCCGGTGCGTCACGGCGACCTCGTCATCGTCGACCAGGGCTACCACCCGTTCGCGACGACGCAGGGCTACGACGCGTATTACCTGAACGCCCTCGCCGGCGACCGCCGGACGATGGCGAACACGGACGATCCCGACCTGGCGTGGGTCCGATCGCTGTGGCCGGGCATGGCCCAGGATCCCAGGCTCCCGCTGGTCGGGCGGTGACGCCGGCCGCGGACGTCGCGGGGCCGTCGGCGGCGGTCGGCCGCAGGCGGCGACTGCTCCGCCTCGGCGGTCTCCGCGGCGTGATCGCGGGGATCGCGATCGACCACCGGGACAGCCTCCGGGTCATGCTCGAGCGGCCCGGGTCGACTTCGCCGGCCTCGGTGGACCTCCGCTCGCTCAAGCTGATGCTGACGAGGGCCCTCGCCCCGGCCGCGACCGCGCTGATGCTGGACGCCGAGCTCGGGGCGCTCGCGTTGGAGAACGGCGCCGTCCCGCCGGCCGTGGGCTTGATCATGCCGCTGGAGGCGCAGGGCGAGGAGGGGCGGGACGACGGCGATGGGCACGGCGACGGCGACGCCGTCGGCCCTCGGACGCGGCTCATGGACGACTTCTCGCCGGACATCTCGGTCCGCTACGGCGCCGACGCCTGCAAGGTCCTGCTCCCGTACCGAGCCGACGATCGCGAAGCGGCGACCCGGCAGGAAGCTCTCGTGACCTCGACGGTTGCCGCCTGCCATGAGCTCGGGCTGCCGCTCGTCGTCGAGCCGGTGCCGTACCGCCGCCGCCACGAGCCGGCGGACACGTTCGCCGCGGCCTACGGGCACCTCGTCGTCGCGGGGGTCGAGCGGCTGCGGCCCCTCGGGGTCGACCTGCTGAAGCTGCCGTTCCCGCTGCTCGACATGGCGACCGCCTCCGAGGCGGCGGCACTCGACGCCTGCCGGGCGATCGACGTTGCCTGCGACGGCACCCCCTGGGTCCTGCTCGGCGCCGGCATCGACACGGCGACATTCCTCGACCAGATCCGGCTTGCCGGATCGGCCGGGGCGTCCGGGTTCCTCGCCGGCCGCGGGATCTGGGGCGCGGCCCTCGACGCCCAGCCGGCCGACGTCGAGCGGATCGCCGGGACCCGTTGCCGGGCCGATCTGGAACATTGTCGCGAGGTCGCCGAGCGGTTTGCCCGGCCCATGGCCGCGTCGCGGATCGACTGAGCGCCCGGCGGATGCTCCCGATCGTCGCCGGCGTGGCCACGGCGGTGGCCTGGGCCATCTCGGTGCTCGCCTCGGCTCGAGCCAGCCGGGTCACCGGCGCGCCGCAGACCGTCGCGGGCGTCATGGTCGTCGGCACCGTGCTGATCCTGCCCGTCGCGCTCGTGGCGACGCCCCTCCCACCGGCGCTGGCCGATCCCGTGGGGACCGTCTTCCTGGCCGCGCTGGCGGGAGCCGCGAACGTCGGCGGGCTGCTGCTGACGTACGCGGCGTATCGCGTCGGGGCGGTCGGCATCATCGCGACGATCGGATCCACCGAAGGCGCGATC
>VBFG01000213.1 GCA_005882635.1 Chloroflexota bacterium
TTCACGGTCACGTTGCCCGTCGCGCCGCCCGCTGGCTCGGTCGCCGTCTGACCGGCCGCCGACCGCTCGGGCACACTCTCCGGATGGAATCGCTCCGCGTCGCGACGCTGAACATCCGGAACCTCGCCGACCGCTGGGAGGAGCGTCTCCCGTTGCTGCTCGCCGACATGGCGGCGCTCCAGCCGGACGTGCTCGGGCTGCAAGAGGTCGTCTACCCGCTCCAGCAGGATCGGCTCATCGGGGCGGCCGGGGAGGGGCGGTACGAATCCCACCGAGCGTGGGCCGGACGGCCCGAGTATGGCAACGCGATGCTCGTCCGCGAGGGCCTCCCGGTCGGCGACGTCGAGCGGCTGGACCTCGGGCTGAACCGGTCGGCGCTCCGGCTGGTCGTGACGAGCCAGTCGGCGACCATGCTCGTGGCAGTCACGCATCTCCATCACCTCCCCGCCGATGAGGCCACGCGCGATGAGCAGGCGCGGGCGCTCCTCGACTGGCTCGACGCCGGGCCGGCGGCCGATGGGCAGGTCGTTGTTGGCGACTTCAACGCGGAGCCCGACGAGCCGGCGGCGGAACGGATTCGGTCCCGCGGCTATCGCTCGGCCTATGCCGAGGCGACCGGGGCCGATCCGGCGGTCACCTGGCCCAGCGGGCTCCAGGCGCCCGGCATGGACACCGATGGCAGTCCCGGCTGTCTCGACTACATCTGGATCCGCGGCGGGATTCGGGTCCGGACTGCCCGCCTCGCCTTCGACCGTCCGGCGGTCGGCGACCCGACGCTCTATCCGAGCGACCATCTCGGGCTCGTCGCCGACCTCGAGATCGGGGCACCCGATCGACCCACGGGCGACTGACCGACCGTGCCGACGCTCCGTCTCGCCCATCGCGGCGACTGGCGCCGGGCCCCGGAGAACTCGCTCGCGGCGTTCCTCACGGCCCTCGACATCCCCGGCTGCGACGGGCTCGAGCTCGACGTCCGCATCTCACGTGATGGCGTGGCAGTGTGCTACCACGATGACACGCTGACACGGTTGCACGGGATCGATCGCCGCGTCGCCGAGACGACGGCTGCGGAGCTGGAGGCGTTTGGCGTTCCGGCCCTCGCCGACGTCCTCGCCGCGGTTCCTCGCCGCGCCTTCCTCGACGTCGAGCTGAAGGGCGAGACGGGCCGCCCGGCGTTCGAGGTGCTCGTCGCCGGGCGCGGCCCCGGGCTCGAGCGGGCGGTCGTGTCGTCATTCGAGCCGGCCGCCCTGCGGCGGATCGCCGGCTGGGCCCCGACGTGGCCGCGCTGGCTGAACGCGCACGACGCGGAGCCCGCGACGATCGACCGCGCCGTCGAGCTCGGCTGCCGGGGCGTTTCCATCGAATGGCACGCCCTCGACCGGCGGACGGTCCGAGAGGCCCGCGAGGCCGGGCTCCAGGTCGGCGCCTTCACGGTCCGCCGTCGCGCGACCTACCGCCGACTCGAACGCCTGGGCGTGGCGGCGATCTGCGCCGAGGCGGCTGCCCTCGACGGCTGATCCAGGCTGTTCAGGCTAGGCGGCGGAGGCCGCGCTTCGGCGGACCGGCGCGAGGACCGTCGAGAAGATCGAGGCGAGGCGTGACGGGCGCTTCGGCGGGATGGACTGGTACCGCGGCTGGGCGCTCGCCCGACGCGTTTCCTCGGTGGCGACCACCACGTAGTAGGAAGCGATTTGACATCATCGTGGTCACGTCCTTCGGGCAGGTGGCGTCGACGAAGCGATCCTCGGCCGGGGCCGCCCGCGTCCGGCATGGACAGGGGTTGCCTCGGTGATGGACATTCGTCGAGTCAGCAGCAGGCGCCGTCTCCACAGCCGCAACCGCCCGCGCTCGTGGTGAGGACAGCGAGGGGTCGCGCCAGCTCCGGCATCGGTGGCAGGGACGCCGGCCGGTCGGCATCGACCGGTTTCACGGCCTTCACGATCGCGCCGTGCAGTCCGTCGGCGACGGCGTGGGTCGGCTCGATCGAGACATCGACGAGGCCGACCGCGGCCAGGCCGGCGCGGTACTCGGCGAAGGACAGGGCGCCGGCGATGCAGCCCGCGTAGGAGCCACGCTCGGCGCGGTCGGCCGGCGACAGCCGATCGTCGGCGACGACGTCGCTCACCCCGACCCGGCCGCCGGGTCGCAGGACGCGGGCGATCTCGCTGAA
>VBFG01000014.1 GCA_005882635.1 Chloroflexota bacterium
AGCTCGTCGTCCGGGTGAAGGCAATCCTGCGCCGAGCCGCTGCGCCCGCGGCGGCCCTCGCGGCGGACATGGCGCCGACCGCGACCACCGGTGTGATCCGCCACGACGACCTCGTCCTCGATCCCGCCCGCCACGAGGTCACGATCGGCGGGTCGCCGGTCCAGCTGACACACGTCGAGTTCCGGCTGCTCCAGACCCTCCTCGAGGCCGACGGGCGCGTCCTCAGCCGCGACCAGCTGCTGGACGCCGTGTACGGCGCCGACCAGTCGGAGGTCCTCGACCGGACGATCGACGTCCACATCCGGCGGCTGCGAGACAAGCTCGGGGACGATCCGGAGGCGCCGCGCTATGTCGCCACCGTCCGGGGCGCGGGCTACCGCTCGGCGCCGCGATCCGGCTGATCCAGGTGCGCCGGCGCGGCATCGCCACCCGGATCGCTCTCGCCGCGCTGGCCGCAGCCGCGATCGGCCTCCTGATCCTCGCCCTGGGCGTCCTCGTCGTCGGTGGCCAGGTCTTCACCGACCTGATGATGAAAGCGGGCGATTCGGCGGCCCACGCACGGACGATGTACGACGAGTCCGTGACGACCGTGGTCATCGCCGCGGCGATCGTCGCCGTGCTTGCCAGCGTCGGGCTCGCGGTCTTCATGGGCAGGATGCTGGCCAGGCCGCTCCGCGAAGTCGGCGCCGCGGCCCGCCGGATCGCCGACGGCGACTACGCCGCCCGCGTCCCGCGCGAGGGACCGGAGGAGATCGCCAGCCTCGCCGACTCGTTCAACCAGATGGCGATGAGCCTCGAGGAGCAGGAGCGGATGCGGCGGGACTTCATCGCCAATGCGGCCCACGAGCTGCGGACGCCGTTGACGAATCTGCAGGGCTACCTCGAGGCGCTCCGCGACGGCGTGATCACCGCGGATCGCGCGACCTACGAGTCACTCCACGAGGAAGCCGACCGGCTCGTCCGGCTGTCGCGATCGCTCGACGCGCTCGCCGAAGGCGACGCCGCAGCCGGGCCCCCGGAGCTCCAGCCGATCGACCTGGCGGCCGCCGTCCGATCGGCGGTCGAGCTCGCCCAACCGGCCATCGACCGGGCCGGGCTGCGGCTCGACCTCTCACTGCCCGCGACGCTGCCTGCGCGGGCCAACCCCGATCATCTCGCCCAGGTCCTCGCGAACCTCCTGTCGAACGCCGTCCGCTACACCCCGCACGGCGGCATGGTCAGCGTCCGCGTCGAGCGCCGCCCAGACGACCTCCTCGTGTCGATCGCGAACACGTCCGAGCCCATCCCGCCCGACGATCTCGCCCGCGTATTCGAACGCTTCTACCGGGTCGAGAAGTCGCGCGACCGCGCCCGGGGCGGGGCCGGGATCGGCCTGGCGATCGTCAAGCAGCTGGTCGAGGCGGCCGGCGGACGGGTCGGGGCGGAATCGGCCGACGGGCTGACGCGGGTCTGGTTCAGCCTGCCCGCCTGAGGTCGATCGCAAGGCGGTTCACGGCAGCGCCACCGCGACGAGCCCGAGCGCGATGCCGGCGAGCCCGAGCCACTGGTTCGGTCGCAGCCGCTCGCCCCACAGGACCACGGCGACAAGAACGGTGACCACCGGTCCGAACGAGCTCGCAAGACCGACGATCCACGTCGGTGCCTGCTCGAGGCCGATCGCGAAGGCGACGAAGCCGGCGATGTCGAGGAGGCCGCCGGCGACGGCTGCGCCGAGCCCGGCACGGCGCGAGATCGGCGGCCGATCGGTCGCGGTCGACAGCAGCGCCGACGCGCCCGACCAGCGCGTGGTCAGCACGACGACGAGCACCAGCCAGACGGTCGACGCATTGGCCAGCCTCGAGGCGAGGAGCACCGGCAGCCAGCCGGCGCTCCGGATGGGAGCCGCCAGGCCGATCGTCAGGATCGCGAAGCAGGTCATCGCGACGAGGGCGAAGACCACGCCTCGCCCGACAAGCCGGGTCCCCCGCCAGCCACGGTCCGAGACGAGGCCCGTGAGGACGACACCGCCGGTCGCGAGCGCGGCGCCCATCGCCTGGAGCGGTGCCAGGGTCTCGCCCCGGAGCAGCACGGCGAGCACGACGGTGACGCCGCCGTACGCGGCGACGACCGGGCTGACGACCGACACCGGCCCGATGCGGAGCGCGGTGAAGAACGACAGGTACGCACCGCCCGCCACCACGCCGGTGACGATCGAGGCGAGCAGGTCGCCGGGCTTCGCCGGGAACGACGCGCCGCGGATCAGACACAGAACAAGGACCGCCAAGAGGCTCGTGACCTGGACGATCGCCGCCACCCGAACGCTTCCGAAGCGGCGTCCCGCGAGGGCTGCGGTGACGTCCGTCGACCCCCAGCAGAGGGCGGCGGCGAGGCCGAGGACGAGCCCGATCGACATCGCCGGAGGGTAGCCTCCGGCCGGAAGCCGGATGGCCCCGTGCTATCCTTCGGGACCGTCGGCCCGTCCGCCGCCGCGCGAATCGGGCGCCGGCCGTGGGGATGTAGCTCAGCTGGGAGAGCACCGCGTTCGCATCGCGGGGGTCAGGGGTTCGAGTCCCCTCATCTCCACCACCATCTGCCGAGCTCTGACTGACGCCGCGCGCATCGCGTCAGCCGGCGGACGCGTCGACCTCCATGGTCGTCGGTGGCATCAGCGCGCCGTGCAGCTCCAGGGAGTGAGTCCGCAGCCAGCGACGCCAGACGAGGTGGTCGGGGCGGCGCGACGCGACCAGCGACCAGAAGCGCGGACCGTGCCCGAAGACCCGTAGGTGGGCGAGCTCGTGGACGACGACGGTCTCGAGCGCCTCCGGCGGCGCCAGGACCAGCCGCCAGCTGAGCATGACTCGACCCTGCCGAGAGGCGCTCCCCCAGCGGCTCCGCGGATCGCGGAGCGCAATCGCGACCGGCCGGACATCAAGCGCCGCCGCGTGATCGGCGACGGTCGCGTCGATCGCGAGGCGGGCCTGCTCGCGGAACCATGACTCCAGGACGCGATCGACCCGCTCACGATCGCGCCGCGCCAGCGCGACCTGCAGCTCGAAGCCCGTCGGCGTCACGATCCGGGCAACCGCCGAGCGAGCCGCAGAGGCCGACGCGATCCGCAGCCGATGGAGCTCGCCGCGATAGCGGACGGATGCCCCGTCGGTCAGCCCGCCGCGAGCGGCGAGCTCGGCACGTTCGCGGGCGAGCCGATCCAGGTGCCGGCGGACCCAACGCTCGCGATCGCGGAGGAACGCATCGATCCGCGCCTCGGGGTGGGCCCAACCGCGGCGCGTCGCCAGCGGGACGCTGACGACGAGTCCGAGGTCCGAATCGATCGTGATCCGGAGATGCCGCGACCGGGCCGAGTGGCGAAGGACGTAGTCGAAGGACGCGCTCAGCGCGAACGGCCTTCGCGCAACGTCGCCACGGCCTTCTCGATCCGCCGCTGGCGCGTTTCGTCGGTCTTCGCCCCGATCACCGGTTCCACCCAGAAGCGCTGCATGCTGTAGGACAGGCCATCGAACGTCTTGCGGGCTGCCGGCTCGGCGTCGAGGGCCGCGGCGAGATCCGCCGGAGCGTCCACCGCCCGTGGGGCCGTGTCGAGCGCGAGCTCGACCTCGATCGGATCGCCGCCGCGGACGCCGGTCGCCGCGCGGACCCCCTCGCTGACGCCGACCATGGGCTTCCCGTCGACGGTCGCGACGCTGCTGCGGTAGGTGTGGCCGTTGATCGTCACGGCGACCTTCGGCTTCTTGCCGGCATTCAGCGCAGACATCACGTCGGCAGGCACGACGAAGCCCGTCGCGGTCTTCTCGCTCTGGAGGAGCGTCGTCCGGAACTTCACCGGACTAGGGTGCCACAGCCCCCGGGCCGCCCTAGGCCTCGGCGATCACCCCGATCGAGATCCGGAAGCCGGCCCGTCGCTGGAGCGGCGGCATCAACGTGCCCTGGCCGACCGGCGAATCGCCCGGAAACCAGCGGAGCCACTCCTCGTTGAAGCCGTCGAACTCGGACGCGTCGCGCAGCGACCAGTTCGCCCAGACGACCTTCTCGAGGGAGCTGCCGACCTCCTCGAGCCGAGCCTTCAGGTTGTTCATGCACTGCCGCGTCTGGTCCTTGATCTGGCCGCTCATCACCTGGCCGGTCTTGGCATCGACCGGGCCGACCGACGAGAGGTAGACCATTCCGCCCGCGACGACGGCCTTGCCGAGGCCGAGCGTCAGCGGCGCAAGGTCCGCTTCGGACTGGCCGCCGGCGCCCCAGCGGCCCTTCAGCGGGACGACGGAGCGAGGCGCGTTCGGGTCCTCGGACGGGATCCCGTACTCGCCCGGCGGCAGCTTGACGCCGGCCTTCTGGAACTGGCCCATGAACGTCGGCCTGATTCCGGTCGGCCGCAGGTCGCCCTCGATCTTCCCCTCGCGAACACCGGTCTGCTCGAAGGCGAAGATGTCCTGGGTCAGGATCTCGTCGTCCTCGATCCCGTAGACCTCGGTGATGTTGACGACCTTGCGGGTGCCGTCCTGCAGGCGAGCGGTGTGGACGATGAGGTCGACCGCCGACGCGATCTGCTCGCGGATCGCCCGGAGCGGCAGCTGGTAGCCGGTCATCAGGACCATCGTCTCGAGCCGGCGGAGCATGTCGCGCGGGCTGTTCGCGTGGCCCGTCGACAGCGACCCGTCGTGACCGGTCGTCATCGCCTGGAGCATGTCCAGCGCCTCGCCGGAGCGGCATTCCCCGACGATGATCCGGTCGGGCCGCATGTGCATCGCGTTCTTCAGCAGGTGGCGGATCGTGATCTCGCCCTCGCCCTCGAGGTTCGGCGGACGCGATTCCAGGGTGATGACGTGCTCCTGGCGGAGCTGCAGCTCAGCGGCGTCCTCGATCGTCACGATCCGCTCGTCGTTCGGGATGAAGGAGGACAGGACGTTGAGCGTGGTCGTCTTGCCCGAGCCCGTGCCGCCCGACACGAACAGGTTCAGGCGGGCTTCGATGCACGACCGCAGGAACTCGAACATGTCCGGTGTCGCCGTCCCGAATCGGACGAGGTCGTCGACCGTGAACGGCTTGGCGGAGAACTTCCGGACCGTGATGACGGGCCCGACGAGCGACAGCGGCTCAACGATCGCGTTGACCCGCGAGCCATCCGGGAGGCGGGCGTCGACCCGCGGGCTCATCTCGTCGATGCGACGGCCCATCGGGGTGATGATTCGGTCGATCACCCGCATGACGTGCTCGTCGTTGAGGAACGCGGTTTCGACCCTCTGGATCTTGCCGTCGCGCTCGATGTAGATGTTCCTCGGGCCGTTGACCATCACCTCGGTGATCGTCTCGTCGTGGAGGAGGGGCTCCAGCGGCCCGAAGCCGGTCACGTCGTTCGACATCTCGTCGATCAGCCGGGTCCGCTCGTCGCGGGTGACCGCGAAGCCCTGGGCGTCGATCGTCCGGTCGACGATACCCTCGATCTTCTGGCGGACCTCGGCCGGCTTCGCGTCGAGCAGCGTGTCGAACGCGCTGATGACCTCGCCCTGGAGCTTCATCCGGATCTCGCGAATCAGCTCGTCGCGAGTCGGGCCGCGCTGGCCGGGCCCAGGATGGAGCCGCGGCTCCGGCCGCGGGGGCGTCGGCGGCGACGGCGGCGTCGGCGCCATGACCGGCACCATCTGCCGCGGGACCTGGCCTTCGGCCGCCTGCTGCGCCAGCTCGGCTGCCTGCTGCGCCCGCTCCACCCGTCGGAGCAGCGACATGAGCGACCTCCCCTGGGGATCTGTGATGAGGACCCGCAGAGGATAGCGCGAAGGTCCTAGTACCTCGTTGCAGCTGGTCACCGATCACGCACGGAGCGCGCGGTTGCCGGTGCGCCCACGCCGTCACCCGGACGACGCCGGTCTCCAGCAATCCGCACCGCCGTCGGATGGATTGAGGTCTGACACCGGTGCCGAATCCGTCCCGGTCGATATCCTCGACGTTCGGCACGGATCGCGCGCCTGGGTCCAGAGAGATTCCTCGAGTTGCTCTCCTGAAATGCCGTTGCGCACCGACACCGAGTGGCGCAATTCCGGTTGACTGGATGCACCACGGCGCCCATATTTGCCCCCGTTAGCGGCTCCGAGGCGTGTCGCACGGCCATCGACCGAGCACCTGGCGCCTGCCGCGGGGGAGTACGGCACATCAGCCGGCCATGGGGGGCCCTCCGCCACGCCTCCGACCCAGGAGGCACCTATGGCTGTTGCGCGAGTTCTTCGCCGCTTGGCGCCCATCTTGCTCATGACCGCGTTGATGACCTTCGCCCCGTCGGTCGCAGCCTCATCCGGGCCCGCGGTCCGTGGCGGTGGCGTCGTGGACGGAGACCCGGGGACCACCTCCCAGCTCGGGTTCACAGCCACCAGTTCCGGTGGCTCATTCCTGTGCGTCATGGCCGGTCGCTCAGGCAAGTTCCTCTTTGGACCGTGGCAGAGCATCCAGCAGATGCACGTCCAGGGTCGGGTGACGCCTGGCTCGCTGAGCATCTCGGGCGGCGTCGCGACCTTCAGTGGCACCGCGACGATTCATGTCGTCGGCACTACATCGACCGGCCGTCTGGCCATGACCCTGACGGGGGTTCCGTTCACGTCGACACAGGCCGCCGGTGGTGCCGGCGTCGCCTGGCACCAGCTCGACGTTTCAGGGGTCGGCACATTCGGTCCGGCCTTCATGAAGTCGGGCCACATCACGATCTGGCCGTGACGCAGTCGACGCGCGGGGCCGTTCCGGACCGCCAACCGAAAGGAGCAGGACTGTGAACATCAAGAGACTGGCCCTCTTCGGAGTGCCCATCCTGGCGCTCGCCGCTGTGATGCCGTTGTCCGCCACGGCCGGCGGAGCACAGCACGTTCAATGGGACATCGTCAGCCTCGTGGGCGGGGGACCCCCGGGGCCCATCAATCCGGGGGGCCATGCATCCGCCATGGCACCTGACGGCGACATGATCACGCTCACCGGACACGGGACGTTTGTCGCTCCGGCGACCAGCGGGGGCACTGGCGCGGTGACCGGAGGAGGGACGTGGGAGACATCCTCCGCAAGCGGGACGTACGAAGTCACGGGGCTTGTCAGCTGGGCATTTGCCAACCGCTGGAGCGCGACTCCGACGTTCATCGACAACATCGGCGATCTCAGCGCACGCGCCAACGGAACTGCCGTTCTCAGGATCCGATTCTCTAACGGGCAGTCCGGAGTGCTCACCGTCGGATGTCATGGGCCAGGTGCCCCTCCCGGGATCATCGAGGGCATCACGACGACGAAGGGTTTCAAGACGTACTACGAGGCCGAGGAACCCGTGGGCGGAGTGGACGCGAACCGCACGCTCTTCCACATCCTCAAGTAGGGCACCCGCGGGCGAGCGAGGGAGGCGCTCCGTGCCTCCCTCCTCCCTCGGTGCCACCCACGGCCCACCGTCGAAGACGCGCGATGAAACCCGAGTTCGAACGACCCTCGAACGACGTCGACCTCGGCGCCATCGCGTTGAATCGGGCCGTATCTCGCCGCGACTTTCTAACGGCCGCCGCAGCCGGCGGCGCCGCGCTGCTTCTGTCGGGAGTTCCAGCTTCAGCTGTAGTGGCGAGCCGCGCATCCGCGGCGCCGCGTGACAGTGTCGTACTCCTCTGGAACAAGGCGTTCCTCGACGGCGTGCGTGAGTCGAAGCTCGGTCCACCAATGGTGGCTCGAGCCCTCGCGATCGC
This sequence comes from Chloroflexota bacterium, assembly GCA_005882635.1. Taxonomy (GTDB): domain Bacteria; phylum Chloroflexota; class Limnocylindria; order Limnocylindrales; family CSP1-4; genus CF-46. The sequence goes on from VBFG01000014.1 coordinate 7,695, forward strand.
CCACACATGCATCTACGACGCATGGGCTGCATACGACCATCGAGCCGTCGGGACGCGGCTGAGCGGTTCGCTGCGCCGGCCGCCCGACGAGCGCAAGCTCTCGAACAGGGTCCAAGCCATCAGCTTTGCTGCTTACCGCGCGGCCGCCGACCTGTTTCCCCGGAGCACCGCAACCATCTTCGATCCGCTGATGGCGAGCCTCGGGTTCGACGGCGCAGATATCTCGAGGGACACCTCCACGCCGCCCGGAATCGGAAATGTGGCCGCCAAGGCCGTCCTCGAGGATCGCCATGCCGACGGCTCGAACCAGCTCGGCGATGCGCTCGGCGGCAGCCCGGGAGTCGCGTACTCCGACTACACGGGATACGCGCCGAAGAACGACCCGATGGACGTTCGCGTGCCGTTCGACCCGACGAGCGTCCGCGACCCGAATTCGTGGCAGCCCCTGCGTTACGTCGACGGCAGCGGCAACGTGGTCACGCCGTCGTTTGTCGGCGCCCAGTGGCCGCGGGTGGCAACGTTCGCCGTCGCCCCGGGGTCGCTCCGATCGGCAAGCGGGCCGGCCCGCTTTGGAACCGGGGGATACATCACCCAGGCGCGCGACCTGCTCGATCTGAGCGCCGACCTGACCGACGAACAGAAGGTGATCGCCGAGTACTGGGCGGACGGGCCCCACTCGGAGCTCCCGCCAGGGCACTGGAACCTGTTCGCCCAATTCGTCTCCCGCCGCGATCACCATGGCGCCCAATCCCATGGCATCGAACGGGATGTGAAACTCCTGTTCGCGCTGACAAACGCGATCGCGGACGCGGGCTGCTGCGCGTGGGACAACAAGCGAACGTTCGACTCGGTGCGGCCGATCACGGCGATCCGCACGCTGTTCCATGGACAGGTGGTGCGGGCGTGGGCCGGCCCGTATCAGGGCACGAAGATGATCGACGGCGCCACGTGGTTTCCGTACCAGCCGAGGTCCTTCCCGACCCCGCCGTTCCCTGAGTATTCGTCCGGTCACAGCAACTTCAGCGCGGCCGGAGCGGAGGTCCTCCGGCGCTTCACCGGTAGCGACAGGTTCGGTGCCTCGACGGTCCTCCGCGCGGGGAGTTCGAGGATCGAGCCGGGACTCGTTCCCTCGAGCGACCTCACCCTCTCGTGGGCGACGTTCTCCGATGCGGCGAACCAAGCGGGCATTTCACGTCGGTACGGTGGCATCCATTTCGAACAAGGGGACCTCGATGCACGCGCGACAGGGCGGATGGCCGCTCGAGACGTCTGGAGGAAGGCCGAGTCCCTTTGGGAGGGAGGTTAACGACGACGGGGTGATGCCCGAGCGGTTCGTCGCTTGAGGCCACAGACACCTGCCTGCTTGCGGGGCGAT
>VBFG01000124.1 GCA_005882635.1 Chloroflexota bacterium
CTCCGGGTCGCCGGTCATCCCGCACGGACACGGGTTCATCGCCGCCACGAGCTGGAAGCGCGCCGGGAAGCGCGTCGCCCGCCCGACCCGCGCGATCGAGACGTGGCCATCCTCGAGCGGCTGGCGGAGGGCCTCGAGCACATCCCGCGAGAATTCGGGCAGCTCGTCGAGGAACAGGACGCCGTGGTCGGCCAGGGTCACCTCGCCGGGCGACAGGTGCGGCCCACCGCCCACCATCGCCGCGTATGACAGGGTGTGGTGCGGCGCTCGAACGGGCGCCCGACGGCGCAACCGATCGATCGGTCCCTCGCCGGCCACTGAGGCAACGATCGTGGCCGCCAGCGCCTCGGCGTCGTCGAGTGGCGGAAGGAGGCCGGGGATCGTTCGGGCGAGGAGCGTCTTGCCCGATCCCGGTGGGCCGGTCAGGAGCAGGCCGTGTCCCCCGGCCAGGGCGACCTCGAGGGCGCGGCGTGCCTCGAGCTGGCCGCGGACCTCGGCCAGGTCCGGCACCTCCCCGGTCAGATCGGCATCGGACAGCGCAGGTCCGCGGGCGCCGATCCGTGTCGGCGTCGGGGTGCCGGCCAGCTCGAGCCGCGGCGGCAGCGGCTTCGCGACCCGTCGCGGTCGACGGCGGATCGCGTCGACGGCCGCCTCGAGGCTCGCGACACCGACGACCTCGATCTCGTCGACGAGGCGCGCTTCGGCGACGGTCTCGTCCGGCACGATGACCCGCCCGATGCCGCGTCGACACAGCGCGGCGACCATCGGCAGGATGCCGGGCACGGCCCGGACGTCGCCGCCGAGCGACAGCTCGCCGATCAGGGCGAGCCGTCCGTCGCGGGCCCGAACCTGCTCGGAGCCGAGGAGGATCCCGATCGCGATCGCGAGGTCCAGCGACGCGCCCGCCTTGCGCAGCTCGGCCGGCGCGAGATTGACCGTGATCCGCCGCGGTGGATGGCTGAACCCGGCATTGCGGATCGCGCCGCGCGTCCGCTCCCGGGCCTCCTGCAGCGCGGCGTCGGCCAGGCCGACGATCGTGAATCCGGGCAGGCCGGGCGCAACGTCGACCTCGACCCGGATGACGCGACCGTCGAGGCCGACGATCGTGGACGACAGCACGGTGGCCAGCACCGCCCGACCCTAGCGGCGGAGGCTCATCCCGGCCTTCGCGGGCGCTTGCCCGCGAGTTCGCTGCGGCTTAGCGCGACGTCGCCGGCTGGCGAGTGAGCGCCTTGTGGCCGGTCGTCGCGGCAGCGGCCACCTCCGGCGCCTTGTCGACGACGCGGGCGAAGTCGAGCAACGATCGACCCAGCAGCGAGTCGGCCTTCGTGAACATGAACGGGGCGCCCGAGTTCAGGGCGCTGATCGCGCCGCGGTACTCGTTGACGATCTGGTGATCGATCGTCCGCTTCAGGGCACCCTCGGCGTTCTTGACGTTGATGCCGGTGAACGCATTGGACCGGTTGAGGACGAGCTGGACCTTGCCGGCCTCGTAGCCGAGGTGACCGATCGTCTCGAGCACGAGCCGGACGTTCTTCAGGCATGACAGGTCGGCCGTCATCACGACGAACATGGTGTTGGCCGATTCGAGGACGCCGAGGTTGATGTCGTCGAGCCGCTTGTCGATGTCGATGACGACGTAGTCGTACAGCCCGCGGAGGACGTCGAGGATCACCGGCATGTGGTCCTGGGTCACGAGCTCGGCGGTCTCCGGCGACGGCGGGGCCAGGAGGAGGTCGACCCCCGAATCGTGCTTGACCATGACCTGGCGGACGAGATCCTGGTCGATGTTGGGGGCCGTGACGAGATCGACGATCGACTTCTTGTCGAGCCCGAGATCGAGGAAGACGCGGTGGTCGCCGAACTGGAGGTTGCCGTCGATCAGGCAGACCTTCCGACCGAGCTCGCGGTGGAGGGCGATCGCCGCGTTGATCGCGATCGTCGTCGTCCCGACGCCGCCCTTCGCCCCGTACAGGGCGAGGACGCGCCCGAGCGGTGGCCGCCCGACGAGCGTCTCGTGTGGCGCGAACCGGGCCAGGAGGCTCTTAATCCGGGCCATCAGCTCGGCCGGGTGGAACGGCTTGATCAGGTAGTCGTCGGCGCCCGCCCGCAGGCCGCGGACCTTCTGCTCGACCTCGCGTTCAGCGGTGAGCATGATGATCGGGACGTGGCCGGTGGCCCCTTCCTCGGTCCGGATCTTCGTCGCCACCTGGTAGCCGTCGAGCTTCGGGAGCATGACGTCGAGGAGGATCAGGTCCGGAGCCTCGGCGCCCCACAGGCGGAACCCCTCCGCGCCGTCGGCGGCAACGACGACTTCGTAGCCCTCCTGCTTCAGCGTGTACTGAAGCAGGCGCTGCACGTTGGGGTCATCGTCGACGACGAGGATCTTGGCCGCCATCAGTCTCCTTCCAGGCCCCTCACCCCGGGGCGTCGGCCGGGTCGACCGGCGCCGCGATTATAGGCTGGGCCTCCCGAGCGTCGACGAACGCCCGCCGGAGGAACTCCGAGACCCGCTGGTCCCACTCATCCGGTGCCGTCGCCCTCGCCTGGCCGTGGTCGGCGCCGGGCACGATCCAGTGCTCGGTGGAGGGCCCGGCAAGGGCCGCGAGCCGCCGCCCATCGCCGGGCCGGACCGTCCGGTCGGCGTCGCCGTGGATCAGGAGCAGCGGGACCGGCTCGACGAGGCCGATGACGCGACCGGGCTCCAGCGCGCGGAGGTCGCCGCCGGCGCGGCTCGACGCGGAGGCGAACATCCGGCCCGCCAGCGCCCGCCGCAACGGCCCGCCGATCGGCAGCCCGATGCGGTTCGCGATCGGGATTCGGAGGTCCGCCGCGACCGATTCCGCGACCGCAGCGACGATCTGTGGCGGCGGCGGACCGACCGCAGCGGCTGGCCCGTACGGGTCGAGGTCCGCCGATGGCAGGCTGCCGTCGCCGAGCGTGACGATCGAGGCGATCGCGACCGCGCCACCCATCGACGAGCCGACGAGCGCGACGCGCCGGATCCCCCGCTCGGCGAACCAAGCGAGCGCACCGGCGACGTCGTCGATCTCGTGCAGGCCGAACGTCGTCGCGCCGTCGTCCGACGTGCCGTGGCCGCGGAAGTCGAGGCCGAGCACGCCGGCGGTCCGCCGGAGGGTCGGACCGAGCTCGACGAGATCCGGCGCGACGGAGCCGGTCCAGCCGTGCAGCAGGAGGATCGCCTCGTACGGATCGGGGCGCCAATCGTCGCTCGTCTCGGACGGCAGCCAGCGACCACCCAACCGGACGCCGTCGCGCGATCGGAGCCGGACGACCTCGCCGCCCAGGGCGTCGATCGCGGGCCGGAGCCCGGCCTCGTCGGGACCGAACCGCGGCGCGTCGAGCAGGCGCGTCCCTGCGCGGCCGATCACCGCTCGGCGGGGTCCGTCGCCTGGACCGCGATCACCGGCTCGGCGCCGTGCCCCCGCTCATCCCCTGCTCGACGAAGGTGCTGATCGGCTCGAGCAGCCGGGTGAACTCGGTCGGGATCACGAACTTCGTCGCCGGGCTCGCACCCAACGCCTTGAGCGCCTCGAGGTACTGGAGCGCCATCGTCTTCTGGTCGATCCCGGACGCCGCGCCGTAGATGCGCGTGAGGGCCTCGCTGAAGCCCTCGGCCCGGAGGATCGCCGCCTGCCGGTCGCCTTCCGCCTTGAGGATCTCGGCCTGCTTCTGGCCCTCGGCCACGTTGATGGCCGCCTGCCGGGAGCCCTCGGATTCCGTGATGACAGCGCGCCGGGTGCGCTCGGCGGAGAGCTGCCGGTTCATCGCCTCCTGGACGTCGCGGGGCGGGGTGATCTCGCGGATCTCGACCGTGGTCACCTTGCCACCCCAGCGTTCGGTGACCTCATCGAGCTTGACGCGCAGGACCTCGTTGATCTGTTCGCGCTTGGAGAGGACCTCGTCGAGGAGGATGTCGCCGATAACGGCGCGGAGCGTCGTCGTGGCGACGCCCTGGAGCGCCCCCGGGAAGTTCGCGACGTTGACGACGCTCTTGAGCGGATCGGCGATCCGCCAGTAGATCAGGAAGTCGACGTTGATCGGGGCGTTGTCCCGGGTGATCGTCGTCTGGCTGGGGACCTCGATGAACTGCTCCCGGATGTCGACCTTGACCGGTCGGTCGATGACCGGGATCAGGAACCGGAGGCCCGGATCGCGAACCATTGCCTCGTTCGTCTGGCCGAGCCGGAACACGACCATCTTCTCGTACTGCTGGACCACCCGGATCGAGAGATAGACGATCACGAGGACGACGACGAGGACGAAGGCGACGGTCGCCGCAACGATGGGGATATCCACGAGGACCTCCGTTCGATCAGGTACCTGACGATGGTGACGGATCAGGCTCGACGATGGCAGTCAGGCCGTCGACCCGGACGACCCGCACGCTCCGCCCGCGGTCGAGCGGCTGGCCATCCACGGTGCGGGCGGACCACTCCTCGCCCCCGACGTAGATCGAGCCGACGGGCTCGAGCGGGCGGCGGACGACGGCCTCGAGGCCGGCGGCCAGCGGAATCGACCGCCCCACGGTCCCCGGCGCCGCGACCATCCCCCGGCTCCGGACGGCGGCCCAGACGACCAGGACGAGGAAGACCGCGGCGGTCGCCGTCGTCGTGATGATGACCGGCGTCGCGACGCGGACGAGCGGCTCGAACGGGTCGACGGGCGCGGTGAAGAGCGCCGACGCGCCGAGCGCAAAGCAGACGATCCCGCCGAAGCCGAGGAGGCCGTGACTCGTGACCGTCAGCTCGAGTCCGAACAGGACGATCCCGAGGATGATCAGGAGGACGCCGCCGACGTTGAGCGGCAGGGCGCCGAGGCCGATGAAAGCGAGGATGATCAGGAGCGCGCCCAGGATCCCGGTCACGAAGTTCGGGCTCCACAGCTCGGCCAGGAGGCCGGCCGACCCGGCGCTCAACAGGAGGAATGCGATCGTCGGGTCCGACAGGAGGCGGATCAAGGCGAGGAACGGGCTCATGTCGACCTGGGAGGTCGTCGCGCCCGACAGGTCGAGGGTGACCGGCGATCCCGCGACATCGACGGTCTTCCCGTTCGCGAAGGCGAGGACGTCGTCGATCGTCGACGCCATGCCGTCGACGACCCCGAGCTGGACGGCCTCGCCGGCCGGGGACGACTTCGCGCTCTGCACCGCCTGGACGGCCCAATCGACGTTTCGATGACGGGCCTGGGCGATCGCCGTGATCTTGGCGATCGCGTCGTTGCGGACCTTGTCGCCCTCGGTCCCGGTGATATCTCCGCCTTCGCCCGTGACCGGTGACGCGGCGCCGATGCTCGTCCCGGGCGCCATCAGGGCGATGTTGCCGGCCAGGGTGATGAACGTCCCGGCGCTGGCGGCAAAGCCGCCGGCCGGGGCGACCCAGACGATGACCGGCACCTTTGCCTCGAGGAGGGTGCCGACGATGTCGTTCGTCGCCTGGAGGCTCCCGCCGGGCGTGTTCAGCTTGATGACGACGGCGGCGGCCCCCTCACGCTCGGCGCGGGCGACGCCGTCCGCGAGGTATTGGGCCATCCCCCCGTCGACGATCCCCGTCGTCGGCAGGAGGTAGACCGTCCGGCCCGCGGCGAGGGACGTCGCGCCGACCCCGCTCAGACCCAGTACGAGGAGGGCCAACGCCGCGCCGCGGCGTGACAGCGATCCGATCGACAGGTGACGCACGCTGACCTCCCCGATCATCGTAGCGCCGGTCGGGCTCCGAGGAACTCGAACGCCAGGCGGCTCCACGTCTCGAGCCGCTCCTGGACGGCCGCAACATCGCGGGCCGCGACGAACGAACCGCTGAGCTTGTCGGTCTCACGGATCGCCACGGGCCGGCCCGCCGCATCGGCCTCGTAGACGAGCCCGACGTGGACGCGCCCGACCGGCGTCGTGTCGTCGTTGAGGAGGCCGACGAACCGGAACTCCGGGACGAAGTCGACGGCGAGCTCCTCCAGCCACTCGCGGCGGAGCGCGATGGACAGGTCGCCGTCGAGGCCGCCGTCTTCCGGGTTCACGTGGCCACCGACCCCGATCGAATAGCGATCGTGGAGCCGAACGTCGCCGCCGGCTCTCGTCCGGCGCATCAGGAACCAGGCCTCGCCGTCGCGGAGGACCGGATACGGGATCACCTGCTTCCACGATTCGTCGGCTTCCATCGCCGACCGCGGCCGGAAGGTGCCGGACCGACGGATCAGCGCGGCGAGATCGGCTTCGCCGGTCGGGCGGAGCCCGAGCCAGGGAGAGCCGCCGCCGAGCTCGTCGATGACGGCGCCGGTCGGGACGACGAGGACGAGCTCGTCGGTCATGACCCCTCCTCGAGGGCAGCGCGGGCGCGGGCGAGATGCTCGCCGGCCCTGGCCTGGACGTCGCCCGACTCGAGATCTGCCGCCCAGGCGTCGAGCGTCGATCGGAGCGCCGCGAGCCGAGCGCCGATCTCGGCCGGGTTTGTCGCGAAGATTCCGCTGCCCATCGCGACGTCCCCACGAGCGAGCCTCGTCATGCTGTCCCAGCCGCCCGCCGCCAACGCCTGTGCCGCGTGCCAATCGGGAGACGCCGCAACGGATTCGGCCAGCGCGGCCGCGAGCAGCAGCGGCAGGTGGCTGATCGCTGCAACCGCCCGGTCGTGGTCGGAGGCGGTCATCCGGACCAGTCGAGCACCACAGGCGTCGACGAGCGTCGCGACGCGATCCACCGTCGCCTCGTCTGCCGGCTGGGGCGGGACCAGCACCCACGGCCGGTCGCGGAACAGATCGGGTTCGGATGCGCCGTAGCCGGTCGTCTCCTTCCCGGCGAGTGGATGACCGCCGACGAACCGCAGGCCGGCCGAGCTGGCCCGCTCGACGATGGCCCGCTTCGTGCTCGCCACGTCGGTCACGACCGTCTCGGTTCGAAGCGACATGCCAGCGAGGGAGTCGATCAGCTCGAGACACGCCAGCGGCGGCGCCGCGAGGACCACGAGATCCGCGCCGTCCACTGCGTCGTCGACGTTGTTGGCGGCCGAGATTCCGTCGCCCTCCGCGGCCCGAGGACCGACGCCGTCCGGCGTCCATGCCCGAACGTCCATCCCTGCCGCGACCGCGGCCCGTGCCACGGAGCCGCCGATCAACCCGAGCCCCAGCATCGTGACGCGCACCCGGGGAGTATCTCAGCCCGGCCACGGGCGTTATCCTCAGGTCGACGCTCCGCGTCTGACGCTCCCGTGCCACCGTGCCGGACTGCCGGCACCCGATCGATCGAGGGAGGGCGACGTGACGGACGAAAGGCACGCTCGATGACCGTCGACCAGAGACGGATCCGGGTCCTCTTCGTCGAGGACCACCAGCTCCTGGCGGATGCCCTCGCGGCGATGCTCGGGCGGGAGCCGGACATCGACGTCGTCGGGGTGGCCAAGACCGTCGCCGAGGCGAAGGTCCTCGCCCGAGAGCGGCTCGACGTCGTGCTCATGGATTACCACCTGCCCGACGGGACCGGCGCCGAGGCGACCCGCGCGATCAAGGCGCGCTGGCCGGGTGCGCGGGTCGTGATGGTCACGGCGCTCACCGACGACGAGACCGTCCTCGAGTCGATCCAGGCCGGAGCCGACGGCTACATGACGAAGGACCGGGCGGCCGAAGAGGTCGTCCAGGCCGTCCGCGCCGCCTACGCCGGGGAGACGCTCCTGCCGCGATCGGTGATCGTCGAGATCGCCCGTCGAGTCGCAGCCGCGCGCGACCGCGGCGACGAGCGCCACATCGTCGAGCCGTTGACGCCGCGCGAGCTCGAGGTCCTGCGTGCCCTGACCGAGGGCCTGTCGACGCCGGAGATCTGTGACCGCCTGTTCATCGCCCCGAACACGCTCCGGACCCACGTCCAGAACATCATGGGCAAGCTGCGGGTCCACTCGAAGCTCGAAGCGGTCGCGTTCGCCCTCCGCTATCGCCTCGTCGAGCCGCCCCGGCCGGGGGACGCCGTCCCGATCTGACGGCCCGGCCTGGGCGGACCTCAGCCGCCCTTGGTGCGGCGTCGGTCCTTGCGGCGGTCCTCGACGCGTCGCTCCTCGATGCCCTCGGGAGGCCCGGGATTCTTCGCCGGACCCTGGCGGCGGTCGTATGAGCGGCGTTCGACGCCGCGGCGGTCGTCGTTGAGGAACGCCCCGCAGCGGGGACAGCGCCGCTCCTCGGCGAACAGCGACTCGAGGGGGGCCGTCGTGTAGAGCTGGCGGCCGCACTTCCAGCACGCGAGCCTCGGCATCCACGCATCGTAGCGGAGGCTCCGTCGGCGACGGTCGCCTCAGCCCTGGCTACGCGCCCTGGCGACTCCGGCCGCTTCGCGGAGCCCGGGCACGGATGAGCCGCTTCGTGTTGCGGCGGATCCTCGCCGTGAGCGTGAGCAGGGCGCCGCCCAGAGCGAACGGGGCGAGCACGATGCCGTGGCTGCTGCTCCCTGCGTTGCCGCCGTCGTTACATGGCCGCGGCGCCGGCGGCGTCGTCTTGCTGTGCCCCGGTGGCCCGGAGACGTCGCCCGGACACGGCGGGCGCGCATGCTTCGGCTTGCCCTCGACCGGGGCGAGCGTCGGCGTGGCGCGCGGCGTGGGTCGCGGGGTCGGCCTCGCGGTCGGCTTCGCGGTCGGCTTCGGGGTGGGAGCCGCGGTCGGCTTCGCGGTCGGCTTCGGGGTGGGAGCCGCGGTCGGCTCAGGCGTCGGTCGCAGGACCGGCGGCTGCGTCGGATTCGGAGGCGTCGCGGTCGGTCCGGCCGGCGTGGGGACGGGCGTCGGGCCGGCGGCGACGATCGGCCCTTCGGACGGCGACGCGGACGGCTCGGACGAGGGGACGGACGAGGGGACGGTCGATCCAGCCGGCTCGGCCGACGAGCCGCCTGGCTCGCTCGACGTCGGCCCGGTCGTCGGGCTGGGGGAGCTCGTGCTCGCCGATCCTGACGGGGCGATCGTGGGGCTGGCGCTCGCGGCCGCGACGCCGCCCGGCGGGGACGAAGGAGCCGATGGAGCCACCATGCCCGCGGTCAGGGCGACGGTGGCGAGGATGAGATTCAAGAGTCCCATCGCGACGACCAGGCGGGCACGTTGCGCGGTGGTCACGGTGTGGGTTGGGCTCCTTCCAGCCGGGTGTCGGAGTCCGCTCGCCGGACGTGACGATGGTAGCACCGCGACCCCGTACGACCGTCCTCGTCGCGCGCCCGCGCGTCAGCCCAGGGCGGCCTCGGCGCGGCTTACGTAGCGGGCCCGGCCCGATCCGGTGACGCTTTCGTACAGCACGATTCGATCGATCGCCGCGTCGATCGCGACGCCCTCGGCGGCGGCCGTCAGGGCCGCGACAGCCGCTGGGCCGGACCGCACGCCGTCGGCCCGAGCGAGCGTGAGATGGGCCCGGAACGGCCGGCGCTCTCGCTCCCAGCCCGCATCCACGAGGCCGTCGTCGAGCCGACTGGCCAGCCCGGCGAGTCCGTCGGCGCCGTCGGTGACGCCGAGCCACAAGGTCCGCGGACGATCGGGCGATGGGAAGGATCCCGCGCCGGCGATCCGGATCCGCATCCGGCTGCTCGAGGCGGCGGCGGCGCGGACCGCAGCGACGATGTCCGGCAGGCGAGCCTCGGGCGTCGGACCGAGGAAGCGGAGCGTGACGTGGACCCCCTCGAGCCGCACCCAGCGAACGCCGCCACCCTCCGGCTCGGTCGCGCGGACGGTCTCGACCAGCGCCTCGACCCGGCCTCGCGCCGCCTCGTCGAGGGGGACTGCGACGAAGAGTCGAGGCGTTTCGGTCAACGATGGACGGCGCCGTCGACCGCGTCGCGCTCGCGCCGCCAGTTCGATCGGTCGGCGACGAGAACCTCGCGCGCCCGGTCGGCATCGCGCCAGCCGAGCACATCGGTCTCCTTGGCCTCGAGGAGCTTGTAGGTGTTGAAGAAGTGCTCGATCTCGACGAGGCGATGGGGCCGAACCTGGTCGAGCCGCTCGACGTGCGCCTGGTGCGGATCGCCGACGGCGACGCACAGCACCTTGAAGTCCTCGCCGTGCTCATCGCGCATCTCGAGACCGCCGATCGGGCGGGCCCAGACCCGACAGCCGGGGAACGTCGGCTCGTCGATCAGCAGGAGCGCGTCGGTGTGGTCGCCGTCACCACCCCGGGTGTCGTTGATGAAGCCGTAGTCGAAGTTGTAATGGACGGCCGACGCGAGGACCCGGTCGAGCCGGAAGACGCCGGCGGCTTCATCCCACTCGTACTTGTTCCGGCTGCCCCGCGGGATCTCGACGACGACCTCGACGACGGCGGGGTATTCGGCGGCGGACGCACTCATCCGCCGAGTGTAGACGGACGTCCGCGCGCGGCGCGCGAAAACGCCCGAAGGAACCAGCCCGCGCGGTGGCGATCGTAGAAGCGACGAGCCTTGATGTGATCTCGGCCGGCCGGCTCCCGGATCGGCGGTCACGACCGGAACGAACCTTGCGGCTCGTCCGACCGGACCGGCGGCGCTGCGTGGATCACTCCCCGCCGCGCCTGTCCGTTTGCGTTGGCCCCTTCGGGCAAGACCAACCATAGGCGGCGCTCCATGGTGGGGCAACCGCCTTATCCACGAACTTCGCGTCACGATTGGCAATCTCGTCCACGAATCTCGGCGACATGTGGACGGAATGTGGAAGAAAGCGTCCGGCCGATGTGATAGGCGCGCCGTTGGACTCGCTCAGGCGCCTCTGCTTACTACTCCGAGTACCCCGCACACGGAATCGACCGGCCCGGCTATTCCGGCCGGGCCGATGATCGACGCGAGCGCCGTTCAGTCGTTGTAGAGCCGCTCCTCGATCAGCTTCTCCTGGACCGTCCGCCCGTTCGGGTCGAAGCAGCTGAACTCGAAGTGCTTCTCGAACTCGAGGTCGACGTTGTCCTGGCCGCCGCGGTTCTTCTCGACCGACACCACGACCCAGTCGCGGAACCGCTGCGCCTGGTACGGGTTGAACTCGATGTTGACCTTCGCGACGATGTGGTACTTCTCGTTGAGGATCAGGATGATGTCGGCCTCGTAGTTGATCGCCGACGACCCGCGGAGGTGGAAGTTCCGGAGGCGCGACGCCTTCAGGCCCTCCTTGTCCGCGGCCACGATGCTGATCATCGGGACGTCCTCGGACAGGGCGACGTCCTTCAGGCCGTTGACGACGTAGGTGACCTTCTCGGTCTCGGTCGTCGGCTCCGGGAGCTGGGGCACCTTCTGGAGGTAGTCGACGACGACCACGAGTCGCCGGTCGCCGCTCAGCTGGCGGTGCTCCTGGACGAGCCTCCGGATGTTGTCGACCGTCGAGGCCGTCTGCGAGCCGCGGAGGAGGAAGAGGTTCTGGCCGTAGCGGGCGATGCGGTCGAGCGACGGCCGCAGGCGGGGGTTGCTCGCGAGCTGGGCGACGCCGCCGCCCTCGGCCATCCAGGTCCCGAGGATCTCCTTGCGGACGTCCTGGATCTTGATGGCGCCCGTCTTATGCGGGAGGTGGGCGAGCGCGGACTCCATCGCGATCATCCGGTTGAGCAGGTACTGCTCATCGTGCTCGAAGCAGATGTAGAGGACGTTGGCCTGGCCGCCGGACGCGACGTTGCGCGCCATCTGGAGGGCCATCGTCGTCTTGCCCGTGCCCTGGGCACCGCCGATCAAGAGCAGCTCGCCGGCTCGGAGGCCGGCACCGATCGTCTTGTCGAGCGGGGTGAAACCGAGCGGGACGGGCTGATACTCACTGACGCGACCGGAGACGACCTTGTCGTTCAGGTCGACGAGCACATCCAACGCCGAGCGCGGCGCCATGCTCCCCGTGTCGGCATCGAGCCGCCAGGTCTTGTCGGCCGCGGTGGATTCGACGGTTTCGGTCACGCTCGTTCGTCCTCCCGGTCACGAAGTCGAGGTGCATCGTAGCACCGAAGATTCGCCGCACAGCCGCCCGAAAGCGGACGGGTGGGGGGCTCGAAGGTCCTATGCCGACGCGCTTGGTAGAGCCGCGATCTCGTCCAACAGACGCACGATCGTCCGGATCCCCATCTCGTGGTTCTCGAGGTCCATCCACTCGTTGGGCGCGTGGGCGTGGTTGTTCGGCGGGGCGAAGCCGAGGAGGACGACCGGCAAGCCGAGCGTCCCCTCGAAGCTCGCGCAGACCGGGATCGAGCCACCTTCGCGGATATAGACGGGGGCCCGGCCGAACGTCGCCTCGAGCGCGCGGGCGGCCGCCTGGGTGACGGGGTGGTCGACCGGCGTGACGCTCGGGCGTCCGCCGCCGATCTTGGTCACGGACGTCCGGACGCCGGGCGGGGCGATGCGCCGGACGAAGGCCTCGAGGCGGTCGAAGATGACGTCCGGGTCCTGGCTGGGGACGAGGCGAGCGCTCACCTTGGCGTGGGCGTGGGCCGGGATGATCGTCTTGGCGCCCTCGCCCTGGAACCCGCTCCACATGCCGTTGACGTCGAGGCTCGGTCGAGCCCCCCGCCGCTCGAGCGTCGTGTAGCCGGGCTCGCCGAAGAGCCCCGGCAGCTCGAGTTCGGCGAGGTACGCGTCCTCGTCGAACGGCAGGTCCGCGAAGCGCCGACGGTCGTCATCCGAGAGCGGGTCGACGTCGTCGTAGAAGCCTGGGATCGCGACCCGCCCATCGCCGTCGTGCAGTGCCGCGATGATCGAGGCCAGGGCGTTGGCGGGGTTCTGGACGACGCCTCCGTAGCCACCCGAGTGGAGGTCGACCGGGGACCCGACGACGTCGATCTGGGCGTACATCAGGCCGCGCAGGCCGACCGTGATCGCCGGGATGTTGCCCTCGAAGAATCCCGTGTCGCTGATGACCCCGACGTCGGCGGCGAGCCGGTCGCGGTTCGCGACGAGCCAGCGCTCGAGCGGCGCGGCACTCGACTCCTCGTCGCCCTCGAAGACGAACTTGACGTTGATCGGGAGCGCCCGGCGGGTGGCGAGGAGCGCCTCCGCGGCGCGGAGGTGCATGTGGATCTGGCCCTTGTCATCCGACGCGCCGCGGGCGAGCATCCGGCCGTCGACCACGGCCGGCTCGAAGGGCGGCGACTGCCACAGATCGAGCGGATCGACCGGCTGGACGTCGTAGTGGCAGTAGACCAGGGCGGTCGGCGCGTCGGCCGCGCGCAGCCAGTCGCCGTACACGACGGGATGACCCGACGTGTCCGCCACCTCGACGTGGTCGACGCCGATCCGGCGCAGGTCGTCCGCGATCCACTCCGCGGCGCGCCGGCAGTCGGCGGCGTGCTCCGGAAGGGCGGAGATGCTCGGGATCCGGAGGAATGCCTTGTAGGACTCGAGGCGCTCGTCGGCGCGGGCGTCGAGCCAGGCCTCGACCTTCGGATCGATGGCGGTGGCGCGGGTGGTGGTCATGCCGGGATGGTACGAGGAGGGCGCCGCGAGGGTCGGGTAAGCGGCACATAAGCGTGTTCAACGATGGTTCCGCCGGTGACGACGCGCGAACGACGCATCGATCGAGGCTCGCGGGAGGCAACCGACCAGCTCCGGTTGGTCGGTCGCGAGCTCCGCGACGCTCGAGCGGCCGCGAACCTCAGCCAGTTGGCCGTGGCCCGTGCCGCAGGCATCTCCCATCCAGTCGTGAGCCGGATCGAGCGCGCGACCGAGGCCAATGTCTCGCTGAGGCGGCTGGGTGAGTTGGCATCCGTGCTCGGGATGCGCCTCAGCGTCAGGCTCTATCCCGTCGGCAATCCGCTCCGCGATGCGCCCCAGCTCGCTCTGCTCGAGCGGCTCCACGCGCGTCTTCACTCCGACCTCGGATGGCGGACAGAGGTTATCCTGACGATGCAGGGCGACCTCAGGGCATGGGATGCGTCGATCTCGGGATTCGACTGGATCGCCTACGTCGACGCCGAGACCCGCATCCGCGACGTGCAGGCGCTCCAGCGCCGCACGATGCTGAAACGCCGGGACACCGGAACGGATCGCGTGATCCTGCTCATCGCCGACACCAGGGCGAACCGCGCGGTTCTTCGCGCCCTGGGTTCACCCCTGCTTGCCGACGCGATCGACGGCCGTTCCATCCTGGACGCCCTGGCGGCGGGTCGCGATACCGGAGGGAGTGGCGTGATCCTTCTCTGATACGCCATCGGCCTGTTCACCGGGCGAACGAATGCGACAAGATCGCTGCCCGACCGAGGCGGGTTCGTCCAAGCGGCGAACGGACTGTGCGCCGTTGTGCGCTGGCCGAACGAAGTCGGCGGCCAGGTTCTCAGGCCGAACCGGATCGACAGGTCCAGGGTGGGTCAGGTCGTGTTCGTTCGCGAGGCGAACAGCGCGAACGCCAGCCGCGGGCGCCCAAACGATGACCCCGGGCCGAAGGCCCGGGGTCTTGGATGGCTGTTGGCTCGCGTCGCTTACGCGGGCGACGGGCTCGGCGCCGGCTGGGCGCCGGGGGTCGGTTGGTTCGGCCCGACGACCGCGGGCGGCATTTCGCGCAGCCCCCGCTTTGGCGGCATGTCGCTGAACAGGGCCTCGAAGGCGTCGGCGTCGACCGTCTCCTCCGCGACGAGCTTCTCCGCCAGGGCGTCGAGCTTGTCGCGGTGGGTGACGAGGACGTCCATCGCCCGCTCATAGGCGTGGTCGATGATCGCCCGGACCTCCTCGTCGATCTGCTTGGCGACCTCGTCGGAGTAGTTCCGCTGCTCGCCGATCTCGCGCCCCAGGAAGACGAGCTCGTCGCGCTTGCCGAATGACAGCGGCCCGAGCCGATCGCTCATCCCGAACTCCGTGACCATCCGGCGAGCCAGGTCGGTCGCTTTCTCGATGTCGTTGCTTGCGCCGGTGGTGGTATCACCGAAGACGAGACGCTCTGACGCGTTTCCGCCCAGGAGCCCCGCGATCTTGTCCTCGAACTCGGTCTTGGACTGGAGGTAGCGGTCCTCGGTCGGGAGGGCCATCGTGTAGCCGAGGGCCATGCCGCGGCTGATGATCGTGACCTTGCTCACCGGGTCGCACTTGGGGAGGACCCGTTGGACGACGGCGTGACCGCCCTCGTGGAAGGCGATGATCGCCTTCTCGGCATCCGAGATGATCCGCGACTTCCGCTCCGGTCCGGCGACGATCCGCTCGAGCGCCTCCGAGAACTCGGACATCCCGATCGTCTTCTTGTTACGGCGGGCGGACAGGATCGCGGCCTCGTTGACGAGGTTCGCGAGGTCGGCTCCGGAGAAGCCGGGCGACAGACGGGCAACGCCCTCGACGTCGACGAGCTTGTCGAGCGGCTTGCCCTTGGTGTGGACCTTGAGGATCGCGACGCGGCCCTTCATGTCCGGCCGGTCGAGGATGACCTGGCGGTCGAATCGACCGGGCCGGAGGAGCGCCGGGTCCAGGACGTCCGGCCGGTTGGTGGCCGCGACGACGATCACGTTCGTGTTCGTGTCGAAGCCGTCCATCTCGACGAGGATCTGGTTGAGGGTCTGCTCGCGCTCGTCGTGGGACCCGCCGAGGCCGGCGCCGCGCTGGCGGCCGACCGCGTCGATCTCGTCGACGAAGACGATGCACGGCGAGTTGCGCTTGGCCTGGTCGAACAGGTCGCGGACGCGGCTGGCGCCGACGCCGACGAACATCTCGACGAACTCCGAGCCGGAGATGCTGAAGAACGGCACGCCGGCCTCGCCGGCGACGGCCCGGGCCATCAGCGTCTTGCCGGTCCCGGGAGGCCCGACCAGCAGCACCCCCCGCGGGATCCGTGCGCCCAGCGAGTTGAACTTCTCGGGGTACTTCAGGAACTCGACGACTTCCTGGAGCTCGGTCTTGGCCTCGTCGACGCCGGCCACGTCGGCGAACGTCACCACCGTCTTGTTGCCGAGGAACATCCGGGCCCGGCTCTTGCCGAAGCTGAGCGCCTGGTTATTCGTCCCCTGGGCCTGCCGCATCATGAAGAAAATGAACCCGCCGATGATCAGGATCGGCAGGAGCCCGGTGATCAGGATGCTGATCCAGCCGTTGTCGGGGGCCGGTTTGGCGCCGAAGATCGGAAGCTGCTGCTTCCCCTGCAACGCGGCGCCCCGCATGTCGTCGAGGACCTGGTTGGCGAGCAGGCCCGGCACGGTGACGGTGTACTTGGGGCCGTCCGTCGGGGTCACGGTCAGCGTCGACGCCTCCTGCGAGACCTCGGTGACCTTGCCCTGCGAAACGTTGTTGAGGAAGACGGAGTACTTGATGTCCTGATTCGGTTGCGTCTGGTTGACGACCGTGAAGACAACGGCGAGGGCGACGACCACGAGGGCCAGCATGACCACGCCGTTGCGGAAGAACCTTGAATTCAACAGAGCCTCCGGGGATCAGTGGCGCCGCCGCGCGGCAACCAGCGGATCGAGTATAGCGTTGGCCTGTGACGGTCCCATGAGACGGAGGTCCTCCAGGACGGCATCGGTCATCACAGGAGTGTCGGAGCTCGGCGGCCGGATGCCGACCGGACGCGTCGCGCGCGCGAACGTGACGATGCCCGGTCCGCCGTGCGGCCGGGCATCGGGCTCGGGATCGGGTGGTAGCGGAGGGCGGATTCGAACCACCGACCAAGGGCTTATGAGTCCCCTGCTCTACCACTGAGCTACTCCGCCGCGGCGATGAAGATTACCGAGCGTGATCCAAGGCGGCAACCGCCGTCCCAAGAGCGCATGATTGTCCCGCATCGCCGAAGTCGCGCTTCTTGGAAGCGAGAGGGATCTCCATGGTCCTCAGGAACGGCGAATGAACGGTGGGCGCGCTCTTCGACGCCATGACTCGGGCGGGTTCTACCAATTCGCCCTCGGGGAGGGTGTGAGATCGGCCGGAGTCGTTGCGGCGAGGAGCGCCGCCGCGTACCCTGACATGAACCCGCGGAGACGCTGACACGGACTCCTCCGCCCTGGCCGCCCGGAGTCTGTCGAGCCACTGGCGAACCCGGCCGCGTGTCCCTGGGAGGACGCGTGCCATGCCGACGAGGCTCCTACTCCGAAGGCTGATCCCGCTGATCGCGGCCACCGGGCTCCTGCTGCTCACCGTTGCTCCAGCCAGCGCAGCCGCCAACGCCACGACGGAGACCGTCCACGGCGTCACCGCAACGTTCCCCACGGTCAACCCCTGCACCGGCGATCCCGGGCTCGTCACAGTGACGTACAACGGGGTCTTCCACACGTCGGCCGACGCTACGGGCGGAACCCATGTCACGGGGACGGTGACCGGGACGTTCGCATTCGTGCCGACTGACGTCACGCGGCCGTCGTACACGGGCCGCGTCACCAACTGGTTCGGCGGCAACATCGGCGCAAACGGCGAAGGTTTCTGGAGCACGTTCAGCATCACAGCCTACGGCTCGGACGGATCGGTGATCCACTTCAACGGCGTCATGCAATTCCACCTCTCGAATGGCGAGGTCCATGTCGACTTCACCCTGGGAAACTGCCGAGACTGACGCGAGCGACGGTCTTGCGGCCGGCGGTCAGCCGTGCGCATGCGGTGGCGTGTGTGTTCGGAAAGCAGTCCGGCTCGAACGGGTTGCGAGGGCATGCCCGTCAGATCCACCACATCTCGAAACAACGCGACGAACCTTCATGAGGGGTGGCAACTCACGGTCCCTCCTCGTGATGCGGGTCGTCCCGCCGATCGGAGGCTCGTCTCGATCAGGGCCGATGACCCGTTCGATAGCACGGCGAGCGGCAAGCCGGCACGCGCCAGATCGGCGACGGCTTCGACCGCTCCTGACCTCGCTGGCAGCTCGAGAAAGGCGCGTCGCGCGACCTCGCGCGCCTTGAGATCGGGATCGACGCCGAACTCCGCGCAGGCTACGTCGAGCGCCTCTCGCGTCACGATCTCGAAATCAGCCCATCGGTCCATCGACGTGCGCAGCCAGGAGGCCTCGAGCTGCCTGGCTCGCCAACGAGCTGCCAGCGGTTCGCCTCGACCGGGCGCCAAAGGCTCGCATGCTAGGTCGAGCGGAGCCAGGTCGACGAGCGTGCCGTACAGATCGAAGCACACGACCCCGACCCGTCGCGGCCTGCCCTCCGTCAAGCCGGTGTTCCGGCTCCGGGATCCGCGATCCCCGCCCGCAGCTCAGTGACGGCTTCACGCGCCTCCTGCACGGAACCCTCGTCCTCGATCGTGCTGATGTCGCCTGGATCGAGGCCGGCGACAACGGCCTTGAGAACACGCCGCATGATCTTGCCGCTCCGCGTCTTTGGCAGCACGTCGACGAACGTCACCTGCCCGATGACAGCGACGGGCCCGAGCTCGTCCCGAACCGTCGCGAGCAGCTCGCTGCGCAGGTCCTCCGACGGCGCCCTGCCGGCGCGCAGGACGATGAACGCGGCGATGACCTCCCCCCGCAGCTCGTCCGGGCGGCCCGTCACGCCCGCTTCGGCAACCGCCGGGTGCCGGAGAAATGCCGTCTCGACTTCGATCGTCCCGATTCGGTGACCGGCGATCTTGATGATCTCGTCGGCGCGGCCGGCAAACCAGACATAGCCATCGTCGTCGAAATGAGCGGCGTCGCCGGAATAGTAGACGCCGGGGATGCGAGCCCAGTAGTCGGCGGCATAACGCTCTGGGTCGTTCCAGATCGTCGGCGTCAGGCCGGGGAAGGGCCTGCGGATGACCATGATCCCCTTCTCGTTCGGGCCGAGTGGCGTGCCGTCGGGCGTCACGACGGCTGCGTCGATCCCGGCGAGCGGGATCCCGGACGAGCCCGGCTTGACCGGTAGCTGGGCGATCCCGTACGGATTCCCGAAGATCGGGCCGCCTGTCTCGGTCTGCCACATGTGGTCGATCACCGGGATCCGGTCGTCGAAGACGCGCTGCTGGAGCCACTCCCAGGCCGGCGCGTTCAGCACCTCGCCCGCCGAGAAGATCCGCTCGAGCCGGGACAGGTCGTGCCGGCGCGCGACCTCTTCGCCGTACCGCATGAACCCCCGGATCGCGGTCGGCGAGGTGAACATCCCGGTCACGCCGAGCTCCTCGATGAGCCCCCAGAACCGCTCCGGCCCGGGTTGATCAAGGGCGCCCTCATACGCGACGGTCGTGGCGCCCACGATGAGCGGCGCGTAGACGATGTAGCTGTGGCCGACGATCCAGCCAATATCCGAGGTCGACCACCACATCTCGCCCGGGCGAAGCCCGAACACCCAGCGAGCCATGGCGACGATGTGGACCTGATAGCCGCCGTGCGTGTGGACGGCGAGCTTCGGCGTCGCGGTCGTGCCACTCGTCGCGAGAATGAAGGCAGGCTCGTTCGCCTCCAATTCCACGTGGCCGCCGTCGTGGCCCTGGTCGCGCTCGAGCAGCTGGGGCCACGTGAGGTCGCGCGGCCGCTGCAGCGGCGCGCGACCCGGCTCCCGCTCGAGGACGACCACATGCTCGACAGCACCGGGATCGGCCGCGAGCGCCGCGTCGACGATCGGCTTGAGCTCCGTGGCCCGGCCCTTCCGGTACGTGACGTCGGCGGTCAGGACGAGCCGCGACCCGCTTGCACGGATTCGATCGCCGAGCGCCGTGTGCCCGAAACCCGCGAAGACGATCGAGTGAATCGCCCCAATTCGGACGATGGCGAGCATCGTCACGATGGCCTCCGCGCAGGTGGGCAGGTAAAGCGTGACGCGGTCACCTCGCTCGATGCCGAGGCCGCGCAGTGCGGCCGCGACCCGCTCGACTTCACCGAGCAGGCCGCGGTAGGTCAGATCGCGCCGTTCGCCTCGCTCGTTCAGGGCGATGAGGGCCAACCGCTCGCCCTCGCCCGCCACTACGTGGTGATCGAGCGCGTTGTATGCCAGGTTCGTCCGGCCGCCGACGAACCAGCGGAAGCTTGGCGGATCAGGCTCCAGGACACGGTCCCATCGACGAAACCACGGGACACCCTCGGCGGCTTGGCCCCAGAAGGCTTCGGGGTCAGCGGCGGCGACGGCCAGCCAATGCTCGACCTCCGGCGGAAATGGGCGCCGTTCAGTCACGGCAAGCCGTGGGAAGTTCGCGAAGACCGGGCGCGCACGAACCTGGCGGATGCGCGTCCGGCCGCACTGCGGGCCAGATGGTGCGGCGGGCCAAGTGACCCGCCGCCTCATCCATCAGTCGCGGCTAAACGCGAGCCGGGATGGTCGACTCGCAGAGTGCCTTGAAGTTCTCCATCGAGTGCCGGAGGTCTCGCTCGATCGATCCGCCGAGCAGCCTCTCCGCGACACCCGCAAAGAGGCCCATCGGCAACTCGTACTCCAGGTCGATGGAGGCGTCGGTCCCGCCGCCCGCTTCCTTATAGGTGCCGTTCACCGTTGCCTTGGCGCCACCGGCGCCGACCAGCTTCAGCGCGAAGGCATGCGGCTTGTCAGCCTTCATCGTTTCCTGAGAGCCGTCGATCCTTCGGCCGAACACTCGCACGACCGTCGTTGCCCGTGCCCCGACCCGATCGAGCCGGCCCTGGCAATCCTTGACCTCGACGATGTTCACGTTCCACTCCGGGAGCCGCTCGCACGAGGCGTTGATGTCCCAGACGTGGTCGATCGGCGCGTCGATATGCTCACTCAACCGAACGTGACCCATGCTGCTGCCCTCCCGCGCGGACAGGAACGGGGACGGCCGGATAGGCAGGGGTTCCTGGCCTGCGCGAGTCAGAACTGAGGTCGGCCCGTCGCGCGCGGCTCGCAATGAGCGCGGGGCGAGTCACCCAGCCGGTCCGCTCCAACAGTCTACGCCCGGCACACCATGGTCCCCAGTGGCATTTTTCGATTGGCTTGGTGAACGGGCCGGCGTTTGGCGGAACCGGGCGGGGAAGTAGAGTGCGCGCCATGGCGGTCCACGCGACATGACCTCCGGCGTCGCTGCCCGGCGCTATCCGCTCGGGGCAGCGCTCACGCTCGAGCAGCTCGGCGCAGACCCATATGGTCCCCTGGCCCGCCTTCGCGAGACCGAGCCTGTCTCGTGGGTTCCGGCACTCGGTGGGTGGCTGGTGACGCGTCGGGATCTGTGCATCGATGTCATGCGGGATGCGAGCCTGTTCACCGTCGACGACCAGCGCTTCTCGACCGCCCGGGTCGTCGGCCCGAGCATGCTGTCGCTCGACGGCGATGAGCACCGCCGTCATCGGGACCCGTTCGCATCGGCCTTCCTCCGCCCCGAGTCGAGGAGCCGATTCGCCGAGCTGGCGGCCCTCGAGGCCGGCCGCCTCGTCGAGGCGCTGGCCCCGGCGGGCCGGGCCGAGATCCGGCGCGACCTCGCAGGTCCGCTGGCCGTGAACGTCGTCGCCGGCGCGCTTCGTCTCCTGAACGCCGAGCCCGTCGAGGTCCTCGCGTGGTACGACGAGATCGTGGCGGCCGTCGATCGGGTGTCGGCCGGCGGGGAGATCGGCTCCCGGGCCCGTGCGGCCGTGAGCGACCTCGGGCGCCACGTCGACGCGACGATCCGGCACGGCCACGGCGTCCTCGCCGATGCAACAGCGACGCTCGCCCCAGCCGAGATCGCCTCGAATGCCGCGGTGATGATGTTCGGGGGCATCGAGACGAGTGAGGGCATGACGACCTCGTTGTTCTGGCACCTTCTCATCAACCCGGACCAGCTGACGTCCGTGGCCGCCGACCGATCCCTGGGCGCGAGCGCCGTCGAGGAGTCCCTGAGGCTGGAGCCGGCCGCAGCGCGCGTCGACCGCTACGCGACGTCCGACACCGAGCTGGCCGGCGCCCGCATCAACGCGGGCGACCTCGTCATCGTGTCCCTGACGGCGGCCAATCGCGACCCGACGACCTTCCCGGAACCCGATGTCTTCGACCTCTCGCGGCCGAACGCGCGGTCGCACCTCGCATTCGCCCAGGGCCCGCACGCCTGCGTCGGGATCCACCTCGCCAGGCTGGAGACGCTGGCGGCCCTCGACGCCGTGCTGGATCGGTGGCCCGGGATCACGATCGACGCGGGCTCGACGCCGCCCAGCGGCGTCATCTTCCGGAAGCCGCGGTCACTCCCCGTCCGATGGGACGGAGCGCCACCTTCCGCCGCGACGTAAGCGTTCGAGCGCGAGCGGCTGGCGCCCCCGAGGTGGCACTTTCGGGCCATGGTGCAGTCCGGCAACTGTCAGGCACCGTGCGCGTACCTCGGGATCTGGATCGGGCCGAGGACGTATTCGCGGGAGACGGCCGCCAGTGACGCCCAGCCGCCAGTGACGCCCATCAGCCGGCCGGCAGACATGACCGACGTCACGATCATCGCCGCGTCGACACCGCGACCCCTGTGATGGTGGGCCGACCGTGACCGAACGCCCACGTCGTCGGCTAAGCGTGCGCGACCTCGCCCGCCGGCTGACCTCGTCGACGACGAGCACGGCTCGGGTCTGGGCCCTGACCATCGTGCTGACGGCCGTCGCGCTCTGGATCGCAACGACCGAGCTGCCGGCCGGTGCCCCCGCCACGCCGCCGCTGGCGCTGCCGTGGTGGCTCCTCGCGGTCCTCTTCTACGTGACCGAGGCGCGGGTGGTCCACCTCCACATCGGCCGGAGCGCCCACTCGTTCTCGATGAGCGAGATCCCGGTTGTCTACGGGATCTTCTTCTTCTCGCCCGGGCAGTTCATCGCCGCGCGTCTGATCGGCGCCGGTACCGCCCTGATCCTCAGCCGGCGGCAGCGCTCGGCGAAGCTCGGCTTCAATCTCGCCCAGTTCCTCCTCTGCTCGGTCGTGACCGTCGGAGTCGTCCACCTGCTGGTCGGCGTCGGGGCGACCTTTGGCCCACGCGACTGGCCCGCCGCGTTCCTCGCAACGGCGGCCGAGAACATGGTCGGCGTTCTGGCCGTCACCGCCGTGATCTCGCTCGCCGAGGGTGAGCCGCAACACGCCCGGATTCCGCGGATGCTCCTGATGGGGACGGTCGTCTCGCTCACCAACACGAGCCTGGCGCTCCTCCTGATCACCGTCCTCTTCGTCGAGCCGGCCGCAGCGCTGCTCTTCGCCGTGCCGATCGCCGCGGTCTTCGTCGCCTACCGCGCCTATGTGTCCGAGCGCCAGCAGCACGAAGGCCTGGAGATGCTCTACGAGTCCACCCGGATCCTCCAGCGCAGCCCCCAGATCGACCAGGCCCTCGTCTCGCTGCTCGACCATGCCCGTCGGATGTTCCGAGCCGAGGTCGCCGAGGTCTGCCTCCTCGCCCAGGTCGAGGGCATGGAGATCCTCCGCACGAACGTCGGGCCCGGCGAGGCGGTCCAGATGATGCAGCCGATCGGCACGGCCCTCGACGATCCCCAGCTCGTGACCTGCCTGACGGAGCGGCGGGCGTTCATCGTCGGCCACGCCGAGGCCGAAGCCGGACCGGAACCAGGACGGTTCCGCAACGCGATCTACGCGCCGCTCGTGGGCGAGTCCCGGCTGGTCGGCACGATCGTGGTCGCCAATCGTCTCAGCGACCTCCAGCCATTCGATGCCGACGATCTCAAGCTCTTCCAGACCCTCGCCAGCCACACCGCCGTCGCGCTGGAGAACGGCCAGCTGGAGCAATCGCTCAGCTCGCTGTCCCAGCTCAAGGAGGAGCTCCAGCACAAGGCCTACCACGACGCCCTGACCGGGCTCGCCAACCGGGCCTTCTTCGCCCAGAGCGTCGCCCAGCGCCTGGAGTCGACGGATGCCAACGGACTGGTGCCGGTCGTCCTGTTCCTCGACCTCGACGACTTCAAGATCGTCAACGACACGCTGGGCCACGCCGCCGGCGACGAGCTGCTCGCGGCCGTCGGCGATCGGATCCAGGCCACCCTGCGAACCGGTGACCTGGCTGCGCGGATCGGCGGCGACGAGTTCGCCGTCCTGCTGTGGGACACGCCCGAGATGCCCGTCGCCCGCCGCGTCGCCGAGCGCCTGATCGGCGCGTTCGGTCCCGGCAGCGACGGCGACGGCATCACCGCCAGCGCCCAGGTCAGCATCGGCGTCGCCGCCGGCCACCCGGGCTTCGGCTCCGCCGACGAGCTGCTGCGGAACGCCGACGTCGCCATGTACTCGGCCAAGGCCCGAGGCAAGAACCGGGTGGCGTTCTTCGAGCCCGAGATGGCGACCGCGGTCGCGGCCCGGCACACGCTGACCGAGGCCCTCCAGCGAGCCGTGGCGAGCGAGGAGTTCGTCCTCCACTTCCAGCCGATCTTCGAGATCGCGACCGGCCGCATGGTGGGAGTCGAGTCCCTGATCCGGTGGAACCACCCGACGCGGGGCATGGTCTGGCCGGGCGAGTTCATCCCGACCGCGGAGGCGTCGGACCTGATCCTCGACATCGGCCGGTGGGTGCTCGAGCGGTCGTGCGCCCAGGCGAAGGAGTGGCACGACCGCTGGCCCGCGTTGAGCGACCTCGAGATCAGCATCAACGTGTCCGGCCGCCAGCTCGAGCAGCCGGACTTCGTCGACCAGGTGACCGAGATCGTCCGGACGTCGGGCATCGATCCGACGACGGTGATCCTCGAGGTGACCGAGACCACGCTCCTCCAGAACACGGCGGACGCGATCGCCAAGCTGGAGGCGCTGCGAGCGCTCGGCGTCGGCGTCGCGATCGACGACTTCGGCACCGGCTACTCGTCGCTCAGCTATCTCCAGCGTTTCCCGGCCACCGCCATCAAGATCGCCCGTGACTTCGTCGCGGTCCACGAGAGCGACGAGGACAGCTGGGAGCTGGCGAGCGCGATCGTGTCGATGGGCCGGGCCCTCCGGCTGATGGTCATCGCCGAGGGCGTCGAGGAGCCGTTCCAGATGGGCCGGCTGCGGAAGCTTCGCTGCAGCCGGGCCCAGGGCTACTACCTCGCGCGGCCGGTTCCGGCCGCGGACCTGGAGCGGCGGCTGGAGGCACCGGCCAACTCCCTCCCCTGGCCGCGGTCCGGGTCGAGTGAGCTCGTCGACCTGTCGTCGCGGGGCAGCCCCGCCGCCTGAGGCCGCCGCTCGACGATCGTCGTCGTAGCCGAACGGGCTATGCACCGACGCACCAAACAGGACTAATGGTGCATTGGGGGTCCTGCCCCTTCCGGACTAGCGTGACGGTCGTCGACAGCCAGATCGGCGGTCGCAGGATCCGGTCTGAAACAGGGCAAAGCCGTCGTGAGACGGTGACGCAAAGCCAGGGACCTCTCCGCTTCAGTCGGGAAGGCCGCCCGGTTGCCAGGCTCCGCATCCAAGCCCTCGCGAAGGGGACTTCGATGCAGCCCGAGCGAACATTCCCGGCCCGGCCGGGTTGGATCCGTCATCCGGACGTCACCGCCACTGACGGTGCCCGGACCGATCCCACGAGCCCGCCCCGATGACCCCCGACAAGGGCTGGAGCATCGACGTCCAGCGGCGGCGCCGGATCGGCCTGATCCTGCCGATCGTCCTCCTCACGACCCCCTTCGCCGCAGTCAACGTTCAGGCTGCCGGCTACGACCCGGCCTCCGACGTCAACTCGATGGCGTCGACCGCCGACTACACAGGCGCCCAGGCGTGGTGGGCCGCCGGCTACACGGGGCAGGGCGTCGACGTCGCGCTGATCGACTCGGGCGTGGCGCCGGTCCAGGGGCTGAACAGCGCCGGCAAGGTCATCAGCGGCCCTGACCTGTCGCTCGAATCGCAGGCAGCCAACCTCGCCAACCTCGACACCTTCGGCCACGGGACGTTCATGGCGGGCCTGATCGCCGGTCGGGACGCGACCCTGACGGCCCCCTACGAGCAGGCGCCGGCGTCGGCCTATCGGGGCATGGCCCCCGACGCGCGGATCGTCAGCATCAAGGTCGCGACGGCCGACGGCGGCACCGACGTGTCCCAGGTCATCGCGGCGATCGACTGGGTCGTCAAGCACCGCAACGACAACGGCATGAACATCCGGGTCCTCAACCTGTCGTACGGGACGAACTCGTCCCAGTACTACGCGGTCGACCCGCTCGCCTACGCCGTCGAGCAGGCGTGGGACGCCGGGATCGTCGTCGTCGCCGCCGCCGGCAACAGCGGCTACCAGACCAGGGGCTCGTCGCCCGCCCTCGCGGACCCGGCCTATGACAAGCGGATCATCGCCGTCGGCGCCTCGGACTCGATGGGCACGATGACGATCACCGACGACACGATGCCGGACTTCTCCGCGGCCGCCAAGACCGGCTCCGCGCGAGCCCCCGACTTCGTGGCGCCCGGCGTGCATATCCAGGGCCTGCGAGTCCTCAACTCCTGGATCGACACCAACATCGACGGCAAGACGATCCTCGACGACCGCTTCATGCGCGGCAGCGGGACGTCCGAATCGGCGGCCATCACTTCGGGTGCTGTCGCGCTGATCCTCAGCAAGTTCCCGAACGCGACGCCGGCCCAGGTCAAGAAGATGCTCAAGGACGCGGCATACGACATGCCGACCCAGAACAGCCGGCAGGTGGGATCGGGCGAGATGCGCCTCGCGCCTATCCTCACGACGCCGCTCCCGGTCTACTCCCAGGGCATCGCCCCCGCGACGGGCGGCGGATCGCTCGAGCTGGCCCGCGGCTCCGACCATCTGACCCGGGACGGCGTCGTCCTCAAGGGTGAGCAGGACATCTTCGCCAAGCCGTTCAACGCCGCGGCGATGGCGATCCTCGAGGCGGCCGGAACCGCCTGGTCCGGCGGGATGTGGAACGGCAGCGTGTGGACCGGGTCGTCCTGGTCCGGCAGCAGCTGGTCCGGCTCGTCGTGGTCGGGATCGTCGTGGTCGGGATCGTCGTGGTCGGGATCGTCGTGGTCCGGCAACAGCTGGTCGGGCAACAGCTGGTCGGGCAACAGCTGGTCCGGCTCGTCGTGGTCCGGCAATAGCTGGTCCGGCAACAGCTGGTCGACCGCCACCTGGAGCTGACCGAGCGCACGCTCGGCGAGGTCCGCTGAGAGCCGATCGGTCCGGGCCACCTCGCAGGCGTCCCCCTGAAGGACCTGGGCGGTACGCTGTCCGGCCTGTGGTCGGTTGATGGCGGAGGGCCGCGATGGAGTTCGTCCTGGTCCACGGGTCGTATCACGGCGCATGGTGCTGGGACCTCCTGCGCCCGGAGCTCGAGCGGCTGGGGCATCGCGCCGTCGCGGTGGATCTTCCGATCTCGGATCCGGCGGCCGCCGCGGAGGCCTACGCCGACGTCGTCCTCGGGGCGGTTGACGGCCTGACGGATCCCGTCCTGGTCGGTCATTCGATGGCCGGGCTCGTCATCCCGCTCGTCGCGGCGCGGCGGCCCGTCCGCCGTCTCGTCTTCCTCGCCGCGATGCTGCCGATCCCGGGCCGGAGTGCCAACGAGCAGCGGGCCGCGGAACCCATCGACGGCCTCGTCCCGCCGACGACCGCCGAGTGGACGTCGCTCGGCGACGAGGTCTGGGCGGTCGGGCCGAGCACCGCGACGGAGCTCTTCTTCCACGACGCGGGGCCTGATCTCGCGGCGTGGGCGACCGCCCGCCTCCGGCCGCAGTGCTACCGGGTGATGAGCGAGCCGAGCCCGCTCGAGGCGTGGCCGGCGGTCGACCGCATCTACGTGGCCTGCCGCGACGACCGAGCCGTCAACCCCGCCTGGGGTCGCGCCGCCGCGCGCGACCGTCTCGGTGTCGAGGCCGTCGAGATCGATGGCGCTCACTCGCCCTTCCTGACCCGACCGGCAGAGCTCGCGCTGCTCCTCGACGGCGTCGCTCGCTGACGCCTCACGGCTCGTAGCCACGTCGCGGCGCGACCGACTGAATGGACTGAAACGAGCCTGCGATGCGGTCGGGGGCCGCGACGGGGCGAACGCGATTGACGGGCCGCCATACCGGGCGCCACTGACCGCGGGGGTGTTCGAGGAGGTCCCCGATGGCGTCGCTGCTTGTCCGGCCGGCCGGCCGTATCCGGGCGATCGGAATCCTGGGAGTGGGTGCTGGGTTGGCCCTGCTTGCCGTCGCGACGATCGGCACGGCCGACGCGGCGAAGGCGCCGCGGACCCCGTTCGTGACGTACAGCCTCGCCGGAACGCCCCCGCAACCAGCCGGCACGGTCTGTCCGGGGGCCGGCGCTGCCTGCGCCAACGGAGCCGCGGAGCCGGCGATCCGGGCGAGCCGCGACGGGCGCTTCTATGCGTCATCCGAGAACGGGCTCGGAGCCGGGACGCTGGCCTGGACCTCGACTGACGGAGGGCTGCATTACGCCAGCCTCCTGTCGCCGAATGACCTGTCCGGGTCGGGCGAGGAGACCGGATTCGAGCCGGGCGGCGGAGACACCGACCTGGCGGTGGCGCCTGTCGCCAACGCGTCCGGGCGCTACAACATCTACGTGTCCAGCCTGAGCCTCGCCAACGTGGACGTCTCGACGAGCACCGACAACGGCGCGACCTGGACGCTCCACCCGATCACGACCCCGGAGACCCTGGACGATCGCGAATGGATCGCGGCGGACGGCGCCTCGAAGGTCTGCATCAGCTACCACAACGCGCCGCAGGGGATCACGGTCGGATGCTCGCAGGACGCCGGGGCGACCTTCCTCCAGTTCAGTCCGGCGATCGACGCGACCCACAGCTTCCAGACCGGCGAGAACGCGATCGGCAACCTCGCGATCGATCCGGGCAGCCACACGATCTACCAGATCTACAGCGCGATCACCACCGCCGAGGAGACGGCGTGTGCGCCACAGCTCGGCGTGGTCGCGGGGACGTGCGACTACCACGGCGTGTACGTGGCGGTGTCGACCGACGGCGGGGCGACGTTCACGGATCGGACGGTCTACGTCAATCCCGACCAAACCGTCGGCTACGGCCACCAGTTCACGAACATCTCGATCGATGCGGCCGGCACGGTCTACGCCGTCTATGGCGACAACCACAACATCTGGTACTCGTGGTCGACCAACCACGGGACATCGTGGTCTGCGCCGCGGAAGGTCAACAGCGGCCCGGCCGCAACCGCGATCTTCCCGTGGAGCGTCGCGGGAGCGGCCGGCAAGCTCGACATCGTCTACTACGGGTCGCCGTACTACGACGGCGTCACGGTTCCCGACAACTATCCGGCGAGCGCGACGTGGACGGTCTACTTCGCCCAGAATCTCGACGGGGCAAGCACGAAGGGAACGTTCAGCCAGGTCGCGGCCTCGCCGGTCGTCCACCTGGGCGGCGTGTGTGAGAGCGGGATCGCCTGCACCGGCAACCGGGACCTGTACGACGATTTCGGCGTTGCGGCGAACCCACGGACGGGGCTGGCCTCGATCGTCTATTCCGACGACCAGTACCGGAACGACGCAGCCAACGCTCCGAATAGCGGCTGCACGCCGGCGCGGAGCAACACGGGCAGCTGCGATCACACCTCGATCGCGAC
>VBFG01000128.1 GCA_005882635.1 Chloroflexota bacterium
ACGCCGGCGTGTCGGGCGACGTCCCGGATGGTCACGCTCTTTCTTGCCACGGCGCGCCTCGGCGATGAAACCGGTTACATGAGACCGGTTACATCAGCCTAGCAGCCGCGTCAAGGAGCTTCGTAGCGAGCAGGCAATGCCGCGGCCTCTTCGCCGAGTTCCATGCCGATCGCCCAGCCAAACGATGACCCGCGGGCCTCGTCTAAGGCGGTTGGTGCATGGGACGTGCACACGCGACAGGGAGACGGCCGAACGAGGGCTGAACGAGCGCGCTCCCGCAGGTTTGGTGCGTCCGGCGTCCAGGGTCGACCGATTTCAGGCCCTGGAGCGAACCCGATCCATCAAACGAGTTCCATGTGCACGCCGGGTGCACCACGGGCGCTGCTGCACGAACGAGACGCTCGCTGGCAGTCACCTCGGCCCGCCGTCGCCGCCGGTCTAGCTGTCACGCGCGGAGCCGACGCGCGGACCCGCGGGCCGGCCTGGCAGTAGCCTGACCGGCCGATCGGCGGTTGAGTCGGCTCTCCGCTGGCGAGACTCCCAGGGAGGGTCCTACCCGCTCTTGAAGACCGTCGCCTCGACGATTGATTTGAGCAGGCTCCGACTCCAATCGGCGGTACTGGCGGGATCAATGAACTTGATGAATTCCCTGGACAACCGGCCGTACTCGCTCTTCGCGTCCTTGCCGGCAGCGGCAGCCGTGTCGAGGTCTGCATAGGTGTCGTGGCGGACAAGGAGCCTGAACTGCCCAGAGTGCTT
The DNA here is from genome assembly GCA_005882635.1 of Chloroflexota bacterium. Taxonomy (GTDB): domain Bacteria; phylum Chloroflexota; class Limnocylindria; order Limnocylindrales; family CSP1-4; genus CF-46. The sequence continues at coordinate 760 of VBFG01000128.1, forward strand.
TTCCGTGGTGTAGATCACCGCGTAGATGCCGACATATTCAGAGCCTTTTGGCGAGGACTGCTTCAAGCGCTCCTCGTTGGCCGTCACCCACTGCTGGAAGGCCTCCTCCTGGCCCACCTTGACGTTGAAGCCCCATTCCTCGATGAAGTTCATGCTCGCAAACCCTTCCATGCTCCGCCGTCCGGCCTGGGTCCATACTCCCACGAGCCCGTCGAACGATCGTCTCAAACGGTTGCCGAGTATCGGCGCGCGACCCCACGCCAGGAGGTCGCCCGGAAGGCTCGTCGTTCTGCCCCGAACGCATCGACCCAGCCCCCAGTTGATACCCGCGTTGATACCCGACTTGGGTGGATTCCGGCCCAGGAAGTCCGATTCGTGCGGGAAGTGTGGAGGCGACGACCGGATTCGAACCGGTGAATAGAGGTTTTGCAGACCTCCGTGTTGAACCACTTCACCACGTCGCCCCTGGCGGCCGGGCGCCTAATGCTCGCGCGGCCGCGGGTCTCTTCGATTTGGCTGCCCCTCGAGGATTCGAACCTCGCTTCACGGATTCAAAGTCCGCTGTCCTACCACTAGACGAAGGGGCAGCGGGCGCGGTCCTCGAGGGCCACCCGGCGCTTCCCGGGCAAGAAAATGGAGCGGAAGACGGGACTCGAACCCGCGACCCTCACCTTGGCAAGGTGATGCTCTACCAACTGAGCCACTTCCGCTCGATCACGCGACCACCGCCGAAGCGATGGTGCCGAGAGCCAGGATCGAACTGGCGACACCGCGATTTTCAGTCGCGTGCTCTACCAACTGAGCTATCTCGGCCCGATGGCCAACCAGGCTTGGTCGCCCGTCGGCGGCCCGAGGATAGCACGCACTCCGAAAGCCCTTCAACGGGCCATTGGCGGCCGATCGACCCACCGTCCGCCCGTCCGTCATGCGCCAACGGCATCGAATCGGCGCGAGTCAGCGTCCTCCCAAACCCGCCTACGTCCGAGCCTGCCGAACGACTTGGGTCGACTGCGCTGCTTCATCGGGATTTGATGCGGCCACAGCATCACGGGCGCCCGTCCGGCCGTCGACCCGCCGGGGTCAGCGCCTTGAGCGTTCGGCCCGCTGCCGACTCCTCGATGAGGCTCGCCAGCCGCCGCTCGCGCGTGTCGGCCCGCTTCGCGCTGACCACCCACCAGACCGCCGCTGTTCGATATGACGGCGGTCGCGCCTGGAACCAGGTCCAGGCGGCATCGTTCACCCGGAACCGCTCCTCCTCGCTGCCGCTCAGCCTCGCCTCATGGCGCCGCTCATACGAGTAGATCGCGGATCGGTCCGGCCGCCGGGCCTCGAAGGCGGCGAGGCCGGCCGGACGCATCCGACCCTCGGCCAGAAGCCGTTCGACCTTCGCGATGTTGACCGCGCTCCAGTTGCTGCCCTTCCGCCGCGGCGTCAACCGCTGCCTGAACCTGTCCTCGTCCACGGAGTAGCGAACGCCGTCGATCCACCCGAAGCAGAGCGCCTCGTCAACGGTGTCGGACCAGCTCACGGTCGGCCGGCCGGTCCGCTTCTTGTGGTAGCCGATCCACAGCTCGTCGGCCGTCTCGTGATGGGCCTCGAACCAGGCGCGGAGGGCCTCCCGACTCTCGAAATAGATCGCCTCGGATGATCCGGGCTGCTCCCCCACCCCGCTCAGTCCAGCCCGGCGAGCTGGTCGGCATCCGGACCCTGGAGCGGCCGGTCGCCGGTCAGCTGCCGGAGGCGGTTGATCCGCTCGAGGGTCGGCGGGTGGGTCGAGAACAGGCCGCTCGCCCGCTGCTCAAACTTCTTGATCGGGTTCGTGAAGTACATGTGCTGCGTTGCCCGGTTCGCGACCTCCAGCACCTCCTGGTCCTCGGAGATCTTCGCGAGCGCCCGCTCGATTCCGTACGGGTTCCGGGTCAGCTGGACCGACGACGCATCCGCGAGGTACTCGCGCTGGCGGTTGACCGCGAGCTGGACGAGCCGGGCCGCGATCGGGGCGAGGATCGACAGGACGATGGCGAGCACGAAGAAGATCGCCTGGAGCCCGCTGCTCCCGCCGCGGTCGTCGCGCGACCGCCGGCCGCCGCCCCAGAACGTGAACCGCAGGAAGAAGTCGGCCAGGAGGGCGATCGAGCCGACCAGGACGCCGACCAGCAGCGCGAACCGGATGTCGAAGTTCCGGACGTGCGACATCTCGTGGCCGATGACGCCCTGGAGCTCCTCGCGATCGAGCTTCTCGAGGAGGCCGGTCGTGATCGCGACGGAGGCGTGCTTCGGGTCGCGGCCGGTCGCGAACGCGTTCGGCGCGGTGTCGTCGATGACGTAGACCTTGGGCATTGGCACGTTCGCCGCGATCGACATCTCGCGGACGACGTTCAGCAGCTGCGGCGCCGCCGCTTCGTCGACCTCCTTCGCGCCCGACACCGACAGGACGAGCGAGTCGCCGCCGAAATACGACCCGGCCGCGGCGAGGCTGCCGAGGAGGACGGCGAGCCCCATGACGCCGAGCGCGCCCGACGCGTAGCCGGTGATCGCATAGCCGATCGCGAAGCCGAGGACGCCGAACAGGGCGATGACGACGAGGGCGAGCAGCGTCGAGTTGCGGCGGTTCTCGGCGATCTGGCCGTAGAACGTCTCGGCCATGGTGGCCCGCGACTAGGACAGGTTCAGGTCGACCGTCGGGACGGTTGCGGCCTCAGGCTCGGCGTCGAAGAACTCGCGCTTCGTGAAGCCGAGCGCCCCCGCGATCAGGACGGCCGGGAAGACCTGGATCGAGGTGTTGTAGTCGAGGACCGACGCGTTGTAGTGCTGGCGGCTGAAGGCGATCTGGTTCTCGGTCGTCGTCAGTGACTCCTGGAGCTCGAGGACGTTCTGGTTGGCCTTCAGCTCGGGGTAGTTCTCGACGACGGCGAACAGCGAGCGCAGCGTGCTCGTGAGCATGTTCTCGGCTTGCGCCTGCGCGGCCGGGCCCTGCGCGCCCGCGGCCACCGCCGCCGCCCGCGCGTTCGTGACGTCGGTCAGGACCTTCTGCTCGAAGCCCATGTAGCCCTTGACCGCGTTCACGAGGTTCGGGATCAGGTCGTGGCGGCGCTTCAGCTGGACCTCGATCTGGGCGAACGCCTCGTCGATCCGAAGGCGGCGCTGGACCAGGCCGTTGTACAGGCCGATCAGGAAGATCACCACGATCACGACGATCGCGATGAGGATGATCAGCGGCCAGTTCATCAATTCCCCTCCGAACGGAAGTCGGGTCCCTCAGCTCACCCCGAAGTCAGTCTAGCAGCCGGAAACCCGGCGGCCGTAGGCTGGCATCGTGCATGGCGAGCTGGCCCAGCTCATCGCGATCGCCGCCCACGGGAGCGCCTGGCTGGCCGGCCGAACCGGTGCCGCCCCTCCCGAGCTGGAGGGCGCCAGCTCGACCTTCCAGTACGTCCGCGGCGTGCGGTTCGAGCTGGCCGGCTCGCTCCTCAAGTCGTCGATCATCTCGGACGACGTCGCGGACTGGTTCGCCGGCGTGCGCCGGCGGGGCATCACCCGGCTGTGGCTGGCGATCCCCGGCAGCGGCGGAGTCGACCGCAAGCTCCTGGCGTTCACCGGGACGACGGCGTGGTACCTCGTCGGGACGACGAGGAAGAATCAGGGCGAGGTCTGGCGGGCGGCCTGGACGGTCGGCGACGGTGACGACCCCGACCACCGGATCTGGGACGTGGACTACCGCGGCCGGCGGATGTCCGAGGCGGCTCCTCCGCCCAGCAACATGGCCGACGCGGCCGAGCGCCTGAAGGCCGCCCTGACGCGAGCGGCGGCGTTCGCGACGGACCAGGGCATCGACGAGTGGGCGGCGCTCTTCGATGCCGCCCTGAAGCTCGGCGACGCGCCGGATCCGGTGCCGCCATACCACCCGGACATGTTCCCGCCGACCGCCTACGGCCGGCCGGCACGGCGGCTGCTGGCGATGGCGACCCGGTCTGACGTCTTCGGCGGGATGGGCTCCTGGAACGACCTGGGGTTCGAACCGGGCGGGGCCACCCTGGAGTACGAGGAGATCTCGGCGGAGCTCTACGCGACCGTGGCGGCCGCATTCATGGCCGCCGTCAACGGCCCCATCGAACGCTGACGGTCAAGCGGTGAGGCAGTGGGCGGTACTGGACTCGAACCAGTGACTTCCTCGGTGTAAGCGAGGCGCTCTGACCGACTGAGCTAACCGCCCGTGGGGAGGGTACGACACGGCCGGCCCGGAGCGGGCCGGCCGGTTGCCGCGGGATGCGGCTGGGTCAGGCGGCGGCGAGCCGCTTGAGGAGGGCATCGAGGCGGGACCAGCCGCCGATCGCGCCCTGCTCGGCGCCGTAGTTCACGATGCCGTCGCGCTCCTCGGTCGTGTCGAAGCGGGACGTGATCGAGAGGCGCGTCCCGGCGCCGACCCGCTCCAGCTCGATCGTCTGGGTGTGGGGCTTGCCGAAACCCTCCATGCCGAACGTCTGGACGAGGCGGTCCGGTGGGCTCACCTCGAGGAAGTCGCCGCTGGCCGCGCTCTGCTTGTCGGTGCCCGGGTTCGAGACGAACCGCCACCCGCCGCCGGGCCGGACGTCGAGGCGGTCGACCGTCGTGCCCTGGCCCCACCACTGCCGGATCACCTTCGGGTCGGTGTAGGCGGCCCAGACCCGTTCGATCGGGTGGTCGAAGACGCGCTCGACCCGGAACTCGAGGTCGCTCGGCTTCGTGAGGCTGACGGCGTGGGAGCTCTGCTGATCGACGGTCACTGCCGGTCTCCTTTCGTTCGGTCCAGGACCTCCCCGAACCGATCCAGCTGCTCATTCACCATCTGCCGGTAGACGTGGACCCACTCCCGGACGTCGTCGAGGCGGCGCGGGCCGAGATGGCACAGCCGCGACCGGCCGACCTTGACGGTCGAGACCAGCTGGGCCTCCTCGAGGACGCGGACGTGCTTCTTCATCCCGGTGAGGGTCATCCCGAATGGCTCGGCGAGCTCGCTGATCGTCGCGCTCCCCTGCCCCAGGCGCTCGAGCACGACTCGGCGCGTGGGATCCGCGAGAGCGGCGAGGGTCCGGTCGACCGGCTGATAGTGAACCATCAGGTTCAGTATCGTACAGGCGCAGGGCGGCGTCAACAGCGGCTGCGTGAACTCGGAATCCGGGTCGGATCGGCGCCGGACGTGCTAGATCGGGCGCCCGGGGCGTTGGATCACGCACGCCGGACGGGATTCCCACTCGGATTCCGAGTCAGCGCCGACGCGACCCGCGCCGGGCGCGACGAACCGCGGCTCAGTCGTCGGGGATGGTGCCCAGGCCGGGACTTGAACCCGGATGAGTTGCCTCATACGCCCCTCAAACGTACGCGTATACCAATTCCGCCACCTGGGCAGGTGCATCGCGCTCGTCGCGACAGGTCGGGAGGGGTGAGGTGGTACCGAGGAAGGGATTTGAACCCATACGCCCTTGCGGGCACTAGCTCCTGAAGCTAGCGCGTCTGCCAGTTTCGCCACCTCGGCGTCGACCCGCCGGCCGGGTCGCCGAAGGGCTCACCGGTCGTCAGCGAGGCGCCAGTCTAGCACATCCCAGAATCGCTCCGACCCGTCGGCGATGGCCCGATTCTCCGTTCCCTGGACCCGATTCCCGAGCACGACGACGGCGTCCGGCCAGGCGATCGGCAGGACGTATGAGCCCGCTGTGAGACGCTTCTGGACGGCGCTGAAGGCGGCCTTGCGGGCGTCCTCGGCGCCGGGCCGGCGGGCCGCCTCGAGGAGATCGTCGAGGGTCGGATCCTGGAGCCCGAACACGTTCGCTCCGCCGGTCCGTGTCTGGGTCGAGGCGAGGAGCGGGTAGAGGTCGGGATCGTGGCCGATCGTCACCGAGACGATCGCGGCATCGTAGTTGGCGGAGCGCAGCCGGTCCGCCGCGAGGACCGCCGGGTCGACCTCCTCGACGTTGACCACAAACCCGAGCGCCTTCCAGTCGGCCGCCACCTGCGAGCCGACCGCGAACAGGACCGGATTGACCGCGCGATCCGGGACGAGCAGGTCGAGCTCCTGGGGGGCGGCGGCCTTCCCCGCGTGCCATCCATCCTTGGCCTTCGTCCAGCCGGCGGCCGTCAGGGCCCTGGCCGCGGCCTTGAGGTCTCGACGGATCGCTGGACTGGCGGCCGGGTCGAACGCCCACGACGAGGGCGGCACGAGACCGTCGGCCCGCGTCCCGAGCCCGTCATAGGCGACGGTCAGGATCCGCGACCGGTCGATCGCGCCGAGGAGGGCGGCCCGCGTTCGGGCGTCGGAGAACTGCGGGCGGCTCGGCCGGAGGTTCAGGGCGACGGCCGTCAGCGTCGTCGCAGGCTCGCGGAGGAGCCGGCTCCCGGGCACCTCGCCGAGCGCCGCGGCGGCGGCAGGGTCCAGGCCCGACACCGCGTCGAGGTGCCGGTCACGGAACGCGCCCGCAAGCGAGATCGGGTCGTCGAAGAAGCGCAGCTCGAGGCGGCCGATCCCCGGCTCGACGGCGCCGGGTCGCGCCGTCGGGTGGGGGGTCGCAAGCGGATCGACGGACGCCGGAGCCGCCGACGCCTCGCCGGCCGCGGGCGCGGCGACCGCCGCCGCCGGCTCGAGGACGGCGTGGTCCTTGTCCAGCTCGACGAGCGCGTAGGGTCCGGAACCCACCGGCTGCGACCCGAACGGATCGTCCGGCAGCGCCGTGACCGGCGTGTCGGCGAGCAGGTGGGCGGGCGCGATCGGCTGGGTTGCGAGGTCGATGAACCCGCCGATCGGCTCGTCGAGATCGAACCGGACCGTGAGGGGGTCGACGACGCTCGCGCTGATCCCCGTCCACGATCCGGCACCCGGGCCGTGGTAGGCCGGGTCCTGGATCGTGGCGATGGTGAACACGACGTCGTCGGCGGTGACCGTCTCGCCGTCGTGCCAGCGCGCATCCGGCCGCAGGTGGAAGACCCACGACGTCCCGTCCGGCAGCGTCGACCACGATCGGGCGAGCGCCGGGCGCGGATCACCCTGGGCGTCGAGGGTGACGAGCCCTTCGAAGACGAGCGCGACGAGATCGCGATCGGCCTGAGTCCGGGCCGCCAGTGGATTGACCGAGGTCGGCCGACCCAGGACGCCCTCGGTGTAGGTGGCCACGGGCGCGGATGACGGCGATGCGCTGGCGTGAGGAGCCGGCGTCGGCGTCAGCGCCGGGCCTCCGATCAGGACCGCGGCGATCGCGACGACGAGGACGAGGCCGGCGATGACGACGCGGTCGATCCGGTTCATCGGGTGGACGGTGGCCCTGGGACCGCTCGGGCGACGGCGGTCAGCGCGGCCGGTCAGACGGTCGTGGGGGCGAAGATGAACGACGCCATCGAGAAGAGGACGAACAGGATCAGGAGCACGATCGTGAACTGCCACAGGCGACGCTCGATGCCGCGGCGGCTGCGGTAGACCGACGAGTCGCCGCCGAACGTGCCGGACAGGCCGGTGCCGCGCGCCTGGAGCAGGATCGAGACCACGAGGGCGATGCTCACGATGATCTGGCCGATCGCCAGGGCGGGATTCACTGAGGATGGCCTCCGCTGGGGACGGCTGCGGATGATAGCACGGTGGTTTCGGTCCCCCGGACGAGGAGCGACGAGCCCGTCATCCCCTTCCAGCGGGGCAGGCCGACGAGGTCGCACACGGTCGGCGCGACGTCCGCGAGGACGCCGTCGCGAAGGCTCACGCCCTCGGCGACGCGGCCGACGAGGACGAACGGCACGGGATTGAGGGAGTGGGCCGTGACCGGCTGGCCGTCGGCGTCGCGCATCTCGTCGGCGTTGCCGTGGTCGGCGGTGATCGCGAGGAGCGAGCCGGGACCATCCGGGTCGGCGGCGTCGCGCGCCTCGAGCGTCGCGACGATCCGGCCGAGGCACGCGTCGACCGTCTCCACCGCCTCGACGGCGGCCGACCAGACCCCGGTGTGGCCGACCATGTCCGGGTTCGCGACGTTGGCGACGATCAGGTCGTAGTGGTCACCGTCGACCGCCTCGATCAGGGCGTCCGTGACGCCCGCGGCGCTCATCTCGGGTTGGAGGTCATAGGTGGCGACCTTCGGGCTGGGGATCAGCCGGCGATCCTCGCCCGGGAGGGGCTCCTCGCGACCGCCGTTGAAGAAGTACGTGACGTGGGCGTACTTCTCCGTCTCCGCCACGTGGAACTGGCGCCAGCCCGCGTCGGAGGCCGCGTGGGCGAGCGAGTACGCCTCCTCGGGCGGGAACGCGACTTCGACCGGGAGCCCGCCCTCGTACTCGGTCATCGTCACGACGAGGGGGTCGCGCGGTCGTGGTCCGGCCGCGGACCGGTCGAACGCCGTGAAGTCGTCGGCGTCGGCGAGGGCGTGGGTCAGCTGCCGGGCGCGATCTGCCCGGAAGTTGGCGTGGACGATCGGGTCGCCGTCACGGACACGGCCGTCGACGCTGTCGACGACCGTCGGCGCGACGAACTCATCGTTCTCGCCGCGGGCGTAGGCCGCCTCGATCGCCGCCGTAGCGGACGGCGCGCGCTCCCCCACCCGATGGACGATCGCGTCGTAGCCGCGCGCCGTGCGCTCCCAGCGCTTGTCGCGGTCCATGGCGTAGTAGCGGCCGCCGACCGTGGCGACCCTCGCATCCGGATGCGAGGTCGTGAGACGCGTCTCGAGATCCCGCATGAATCCCAGGGCAGAGCGGGGCGGCGTGTCGCGGCCGTCGAGAAGAGCGTGGACGCGGACCTCGGCGACGCCGTGGCGGGCGGCCAGCTCGGCGAGGGCGACGAGATGGCGGTCGTTGGCGTGGACGCCGCCCGGTCCGATCAGGCTCACGACGTGCAGGCGGCCGCCCGGTCCGGCCCGGACCGCCGCTTCGCATGCGTGAAGGAGCGCCGGGCGGCTGAAGAAGGAGCCGTCCGCGATCGCGGCGTCGATGCGCGGCAGGTCCTGGAGGACTGGCCGGCCCGCGCCGAGGTTCAGGTGGCCGACCTCGGAGTTGCCCATCTGTCCCGGTGGCAGGCCGACCGCCTCCTCGGACGCCTGGAGGGTCGAATGCGGCCAGCGCGCGAGCAGACCCCGCCAGACCGGCATCCGAGCGCCTGCGATCGCGTCGTTGGCCGCGACCCGTCCGATCCCGAACCCGTCGATGACGACGAGGACGAGCGGCCGCGGGCGCGCAGGGGTCACGGGATCAGGAGCTCACGCGATCGCCGCGAGGCGGGCGGCCGCGGTCAGGCCGGCCCGGCCGACGATCCCGGCCATCTCGTCGGGCTTGAGCGACGCGCCGCCGACGAGTGCGCCGTCGATCGATGGCTCGGCGAAGAACTCGCCGATGTTCGCGGCGGTGACGCTGCCGCCATACAGGATCGGCACGTCCCGCGAGGTCTCGCCCCACCCCAGCCCGGACAGTGTCGAACGAATCGCTTCTGCCATCGCCGCGGCGTCCGAACCGCGCGCGTTCCGACCAGTGCCGATCGCCCAGACCGGCTCGTACGCGATGACCAGCTGGGCCGCGCCCAGGCGCCCGGGGTCGAGGCCCGTGAGGCAGCCCCCGAGCTGCGCTTCGGCAACGGCGATCGCCCGACCCGCCTCACGATCGGCGAGCTGTTCGCCGACGCAGAGGATGGGCCGCAGTCCGGCCTCGACCGCGCGGGCGAGCTTGGCCCCGATCAACTCGTCCGTCTCGCCGGCGTCCCGACGCCGCTCGCTATGGCCGAGGATGACCCACGTCGCCAGTCCGTCCAGCATGGGCGCGCTGATCTCGCCGGTGTACGCCCCGGCGAGCTCGTGGTGGACGTTCTGCGCCCCGATCGCGACGTCGGGATCGGCCTCGGCGAGGGCATCGCGGACGGCCGCCAGGCAGAGGAACGGCGGGCAGATCACGCGGGTAACCCCGTCGACCCGCGTTCGGCGGGCGATCTCACGGGCGAGCTCGCCGGCGTCGGCCGGCGTCGTGTTCATCTTCCAGTTGGCGGCAATGATCACCGGGCGCATCGCCCGAATCATGCCAGAGGGCCCGCCCCCCGCCAGCCTCGTGGCGCCTCGTCCGGTGGCGATGCCGCCAGCCGCTCGATCCGCTCGAGCGCCCGTTGGACGGCCGACCGATGGAGCTGGAGGCGTTCAGACAGCTCGGTCAACGTCGCCTCCGGCGTTTCCCGGCGTGCCTCGGCGACCGATCGGACGACGAACGGCTGATCGGCGAGCTCGCCGCTCGCGCTCAGCTCGTCGATGGCAGCGACCTGGCGGCCGGCCGCTCCGACGGCCCGCTGGAGGTTCGCCGACTCGGCGTTGAGCACCCGGTTCAAGTCCCCGCGCAGGGCTCGCGACACCTGGCGGGCCTCGACCTCGAGGAGCGCTGCCGTGGCCCCGATCCGCCGCAGGAACAGCCCGACGGTTTCGCTGTTCTTCCACGTCACGACGCCGCGGCCGCGTCGGAGCCGCCACGACGCGGGCAACCCGACGTCGCCGAGCCGCCGCGCGAGCAGGGGCGCTTCCCCAGCGCCAACGACGAACTCGAGGTGCGTCCGGCCGCCGGCCAGGCTGAGCGAGCCGCGGGCGAGGAAGAGGCCGCGCAGCCAGGCCATCCGGCAGTGGTCGGCCGCGGCCGCCCAGTCGAAGTCGGCCAGACGGAGTGCCCGGCCGAGACCCGCGGCGTCTCGACCGAGACGGACGAGGAGCCGCGCGACCGGGGCGTCTCGCGCGGGTCGCGCTCGGAGGCCCGCGCTCGCGGCGAGTCCGGCACCCTCCGCATGCCGGTCACACAGGCGCGACGGATCGATCGCGGCCAGCTCCGCCCGGAGAGCGAGGACCAGGTCCCGGTCGGAGCCGCTCATCGCGCGGTGCTTCAGGCGGTGCGAGCGACCGCCGCTCGACGCCGGGCGCTGCCCTCGCGCTCGTGGATCCGGATGATCGCCGCGGCCAGCCGGCGCGGCTCGTGGCGCTGGGCCGCGAACGGATCGACCACGTCGTCGAGGACCAGCTTCGGCGGCCGTGCGAGGTCGGGCGGCCAGGTCAGGCGGACCGGCTCGGACGGCGGCCGGAGCGCACCGCCAAGGAGGCGGTTGTTGGCGAGGACGACATCGACGACGTCGGGACCGGCATGCGCGGCGAGGGCGGCGACGTGATCGGCCAGGTCCATCCCCATCGTCTCGCCCAGCTGGGTCGCGACGTTGCAGACGAACACCCGGAGCGCGGACGACGACGCGATCGCCTCGCGGATCTGCGGCAGCAGGAGGCTCGGCAGGAGGCTCGTGTAGACGCTGCCTGGCCCGAGGACGATCAACTCCGCGTCGGCGATCGCGGCCAGCGCGTCCTGGCATGCAGCGGCATCTCCCGGCGTGACCCAGGCGCGGTCGATCCCCCGCGATCGCGTGATGACCGACTGGCCGTCGATGACCGACCCGTCGTGGAGCCGGGCATGCATCGTGAGAGGCGCGGCAGTGGCCGGCAGGACCTGGCCGCGGATCGCCAGGACGCGGTTCGCCAGCCGGACCGCCTCCTCGAAGTCGCCGTCCTGGAGCTGGGTCATGGCGGCGAGGAGGATGTTCCCGACCGGGTGCCCGCCGAGGGGCCCGCCGCCCGCCGGCGCCGGGTCGGTGGGCGATCCCGCGAAACGATGCTCCAGGACCTCGCCGACGAGCGTCTCGTCGTCGGCGAGCGCGGCGAGGCAGCGGCGGATGTCGCCGACCGGCGGGATCGCCATCGTGTCGCGGAGGACGCCGGTCGAGCCGCCGTCGTCGGCGACGGCGACGATCGCGGTCAGGTTGCTCGTGCGCTCCTTGAGGCCGCGCAGCAGCATCGACAGGCCGTTCCCTCCGCCGATCGCGACGATCCGCGGCCCGCGAGCCAACGACTTTCGCTGGTAGATGAGCTCGACCAGGCGGCCGCCCGCCGACGGCATGAACGGCGCGGTCAGGGCGCGGATCGTGCGGTACGCACCGAAGCCCATCAGGGCCAGTCCGGCGATCCCGGCCACGAGCCCGCGGAGCCAGTACGGCAGGAACTGGAGGGTGATCGCGTCGAGGGCGACGCCGACGAACCCGCCGGGCTTGGCGTCCTGCGTGGCCTGGCGGATCACGTGGGCGACGCCGAGCGCCAGGATGAGCGTGCCGGCGAAGGTCACCAGCAGCCAGCGCTTGACCCCGATCCCGGGGGTGAGCCAGCGGCGGAGGTTCATCGGCCGACCATCACGCTCGGTCCAGCTCGCGATGGAACACGGCCACGGGCCCGAAATCCCGTTCGCGGAGCCAGCCCGCCAGCTCCTCGGCGAGCGCGATCGAGCGGTGGTAGCCGCCGGTGCAGCCGAGCGCGATCGTTAGGCGGGTCTTCCCTTCACTGACGTAGGCCGGGATCGCGAAGGTCAGGAAGTCCTTGACGTGCTTCAGGAAGTCCTGGGCGGCGGGCTGCTCGAGGACGAACACGCGGACTGCCTCGGCCAGGCCCGACAGCTGGCGGAGGTCCTCGACGTAGTACGGGTTCTGCATGAACCGCACGTCGAAGACCAGGTCGGCCTCGAGCGGCACGCCGAACTTGAAGCCGAAGCTGATCAGCTGGATCGCCAGCCGGCTCGGATCGGCGGCCTCGCCGAGACGGGTGAAGATCCGCTCGCGGAGCTCGCGCAGCGACAGGTCGCTCGTGTCGATGACGACGTCGGCCTCGCTCCGGACCGGATCGAGGAGGCGCCGCTCCGCGGCGATCGAGCTCGCGATCCCGCGCTGGTCGGAGAGCGGATGGCGGTGGCGGGTCTCCGAGAACCGGCGGATCAACACCTCGTCGCGGGCCTCGAGGAAGAAGACCTGCGGGCGGATCCCGCGCCCCTCGAGCGCGCCACGCATCGCGCCAAAGGCCATCGGCGCGTCGCCGGACCGGACGTCGAGGACGATCGCGACCTTCCCGAACCGCTCTGGCTCGTCCGAGACGAGCTCGGCGAGCCCCGGCAGCAGCTCGCCTGGCAGGTTGTCGACGACGGTGTAGCCGAGGTCCTCGAACAGCTTGGCGGCGGCGGTCTTGCCACCGCCCGACAGGCCGCTGAGGAGGACGACGTGCTGGCCGTCGCGATCGACGGCGGGCTGTGGCCGGGCGGACGCCGGCTGGGGCGCGGCGGCGGACGGCGGTCTTGCCGTCGGGTCGACAGCGGTCATCGGCCGCTCCGTCTGATCGCCACGATCGTCAGCTCGAACAGGATGTACATCGTGAACCCGAGGACGGTCGGGCTGACCAGGTCGCCGCCGGGCGTCGCGACGGCTGCGAAGATGGCGATTCCCAGGATCGTGATCCGCCGCGACGAGCGGAGACGGGCGGACGACACGATCCCGACCCGGGCGAGCGCGTAGAGGACGATCGGGAACTCCATGAGCAGCCCGAAGACGAGGAACATCGTCGTCACGAAGTCGAAGTAGGGCGGCGCGGCGAGCGTGGCGACGAGGGTCGCGTCGGTGAACGCGAGGAGGAACTGGATCGCGAACGGCAGGATGACCCAGGCCACCGCGACGCCGAGGACGAAGAAGAACAGCGCGAGCGGGATCCACGGCCGAAGGACGCGTTTCTCCGACGGCGTCAGGCCGGGCGCCACGAACGCCCAGAGCTGGTACAGCAGGACGGGCATCGCGAGGATGATCCCGACCGCGATCGCGATCCGGAGGGTAATCGCGAAGCCATCGCCCGGTCCGAGGACGATCAGGGTCCGGTGCCCCTCGGGGAGGGGTTGGACGAGGAGCTGGCGGATGTTGGGGGCGAGGACAAACCCGATCGCCGACCCGGCGACGACCGCGAGAAGGCAGCGGATGAGCCGTGTGCGGAGCTCCGATAGGTGATCGACGAGGCTCATCACCGTCTCGCCGCTCACGGCGGCGCCCGGCGCGGGGGAACCGGGCGCAGGGGAGCCCGGCGCGGGGGCTCGATCCGGAACGCCGGCCCCGCGGACGGTGTCGGCGTCGGCCATCAGCGGTCAGGCGGTTGAGGTGTCAGGCGGGCGGCCGCGCGCCGGAATCCTCATCGGCCGGGGGCGGCGCGACGACCGGGGCCGGGGGCGGCGCGACGACCGGGGCCGACGGCGGCGGCGGCGCGGGCGGCGCCGGCGAGAGCGTGTTCGGCTCCGTCTCGCCGGAGAGCGTATTCGGCGTCACCTGCGTCCCCGCCTGCGCCGGCGGAGTTGGACTGGTGTCGACGCGAGCCGCGTCGGAGATGTCGGAGGACGCCTTGCGGAACTCGCGGATGCTCTTGCCGAGCGCGGCGCCGACGTCCGGCAGCCGCCCTGGGCCGATCACGATCAACGCGATCACGAGGATGATGATGAGCTCGACGGGCCCGATGTTCGGCATGGGTTGGCGGCTGTGACCTCGCGGTGACGTGCCGCCGGCACCCGCCGGGGGCGACGCGCTGGCTAGGGTAGCACGGGTAGGCGGGCAGCCCACTCACGCGCGGCGGCGTCGATCGACGCCTCGAGGTCGATCTGACGGCCGGGTCCGGTCGCGTCCGACGCCGAACCCGCGATGCCTCGCGAGACGTTGACGAGGAGTCCTCCGCCGGACCGCCCCGCGGCCGGCCCCGCCGTCGCCGGACCGTCGCGCAGGACCGTTGCCGCATCGCCGCCCTGCGCCCCGACGCCGGGGACGAGGAACGCCAGGCCCGGGGCGATCGCCCGGATCCGTTCCAGCTCCGCCGGCGCCGTCGCGCCCACGACGAGGCCGACGGTCCCGCCAGGCCCCCATGCTGCTGCTCGGCGCGCGACGCGCGCATAGAGCGGTTCGGCCGGGTGGCCGGCAGCGCCGTCGGCGACGACCGCGAGGCCCTGGAGCTCCGCGGCCCCCGGGTTGGACGTCCGGCACAGCACGTAGGCGAAACGGTCGAGGCGTTCGAGCAGCGGCGCGATCGCCTCCTCGCCGAGGTACGGGTTGACGGTGACGGCATCGGCGCCGAGCGAGTCGAACAGGGCCGCCGCCTGGCGGGCCGCCGTCGTCCCGATGTCGCCGCGCTTCGCGTCGATCACGACCGGGACGTCGGCGGGGATCCGGGCCCGCAGCCGCTCGAGGGCCCCCAGCCCGGCGGAGCCGAACGCCTCGAAGAAGGCGAGGTTCGGCTTGACCGCGGCGGCGTGGGGCGCCGCCGCGTCCAGGAGGAGCCGGGCGAACGACTCGATCCCGGAGACGTCCTGGCTGAAGCCCGCAGGAAGCGCGCGCGGGTCCGGGTCGATGCCCAGGCACAGGACCGTGCCCGCGCGCGCGGTTCGCGCCGCGAGTCGTTCGAGATAGGCCGGCCGCTCGGGACCCGGATCCGACTCCGCCGCGGCGGCCGTGGCGTCCGGCCGCGGGCCGGTCACGGTCACGGCCCGGTCACGGTCACGGAGCGGCCGAACCCGACGACGCCGGCGCGGCGCTCCCCGCGGACCCCGGCACGGTCGACGGCGCCGGCAGCTCCGAGGCGGGGATGAACCAGCTCGGCCGCGACGCGCCATCGAGGTCCGAGACCTTCGTCAGGTCGATCGTCTTCGTCACCGTCCAGTGGCCGGTCGACGCGTCGAGCGTCGCCATCTGCAGGTCGACGATCTTCCCTACGAGGTGCAAAAAGGCGATCGCGTTCCCGGCCGGCGACCAGACCGGCGAGAAGGAGTGGTGATCGTCGCTGACCCGCAGGACCTCTTTGCCCTGCCCGTCGAGGATCACGACGTCGGTGCCGAAGGCATCGGACTTCGTCGCCGCCACCCAGCGACCGTCGGGCGAGAACGCCGGGGCGAGGTAGCCCGGCCCGGTAAACGGCGACGTCCGCTTCGCGGTCGGGTCGTACCGGAAGATCTGTGGCGCACCGAGGCTGCCCTCGCGGCCGTTCCGGACGTACAGAAGGACCTTGCCGTCCTGCCGCCACGCCGGGTCCTGCTGGCCCAGATCGCCGGACTCCGACAGGTTCAGCGTGGTCAGCTGCTTCGTGGCGATCGTGAAACGCTTCAGGACGACGTCGCTCTGGAGCGGGCTCGGCCCGTCGGTCACGAGCACGACCGCCTTGCCGTCGGGTGTCGGCGTCGGCTGGCGCATCCAGAAGAACCAGGTCGAGTTGCTCTGCAGGTATCGCCCGTTCAACAGGCGTTGCGTGCCGCTTCCGTCGGGCTTGACCCGCATCAGGGCCGGCGTCTCGAGGTCGTACCAGGTCCGCTGCCCCGTGCCGCCAGACGGGAACTTGCCGCGGCCCTCGGTGACGCGGATGAAGTAGACCCACTGGCCGTCGGGCGAGAAGGCCGGCATCGTGTCGCTGCCGCCGTCCGTGAGCTGGCGGACGCTGATGCCCGCCTGGATCCAGATGTTGCCGCCCTTCGAGTAGACGATCGAACCCGGGAAGCTCACGTCGGGCTCGACCACGACGACGTTGGACGGCGCGGGCGTCGCCGCCGTGCCCTGCCCATTCGGATTGTTGCCGCCGTTGCCGCCCGACCGGACGAACGGCAGCTGGAAGTTCCACAGCCCGACGGTGATGTAGGCGATCGCGACCAGGACGACGACCGCGATCGCCGGCCAGACGAAGGTCGTGACGGGCCCGATCCCGTATGGATCGCGCGTTCCCCTCGGGCGAGAGCTGGGCGCCGTCACGACGGGACTCCCGCGGTGCTCGCCGTCGCTACCGCGGCTGCCAGAGACACCGGGGCGGCGACCGCCGCGGCGGTCGCCTCCGTTGTGTCGAAGGCCTGGAGCCCGGCGCCGGCCACGTCGCGGATCTCGAGCTGGAGCGACTCGTAGCCGCCGAACGACCGGCTGACGAGACGGGCCACGACGTCGACGACGTCGCCCTCGGCGACCGTCTCGGCGAGGTCCGGCCGACCGAAGGCGATCCCGTCGAGGACGTCGACGTTCCGCCGCAGGGTCAGCTGGCTGTGGCCGCCGCTGGCGGCCCGGACGCGGGTGACCGTGAGCCCGCGGACGAGCAGGAGTGGCTCGGGATTGCCGATCCCGCTCGGCGCCAGCCGGACGAGGTCACGCTGGAGGGCGTAGTCGACGTCGAGCGCGCGGAGGGCGATGTCGACGTCGAGGAGCTGGCGCGGATCGGCCGGGACTGCCGTCTCGGCCAGCCGCCCGAAGACCTCGACGAACTCGTCCCACCGTTCAGTCGCGATCTCGAAGCCGGCCGCGCCGGCGTGGCCGCCGTGGCGGAGGAACAGCGTCGAGCAGGCCTCGAGCGTCGCGCCGAGATCGAGCCGGCCGTCGCTCCGGCACGACGCGCGGATGACGTCGCCGAGCTCCGCTCCGACGACGGCTGGTCGGCCGTGGTCGTCCACGAGCTTCGATGCGACGAGACCCACGATCCCGACCGGCCACGACCCGCGCACGATCGTCGCGCCTGAGGAGACCCCGACGGAAGCGACCGCGCCGGGAGCGACCCCGCCCTGCGCCGACGACGCCGCCGCGGCGCCCGCCTCGATCGCAGCCCTTGCTTCGCTCATGACCTGGCTCGTCAGGTCGCGTCGGGTCCGGTTCGCGGTCTCGAGCTCGGCGGCCAGCCGGTCGGCCTCGGCGCGGTCGTCGGTCAGCAGGAGCGATACGGCGGCTGGCGACTCCCCCACC
>VBFG01000216.1 GCA_005882635.1 Chloroflexota bacterium
CGTACTTCGTCCTCGACGGCAACGTCGCCGCGTTGCTCGCCGCCAAGGACCACATCACCGTGTTCCTGTACGACGGCGGGCTGGCGCCTGACCCGGAGGGGATCATCACGGGCGGCCACGGCAACGAGACCGGCCGGATGATCGCGATCCACCCGGGAGAGTCCATCAACCGACGAGCCCTGACGGCCATCTTCAGGGCGATCATCGCGGACAACCGCGCAGGCGGCTGGCGCAAGCTGAAGGCAGCTCGCTGACCATCAGTCCTTCCGTACCCTTGCGGTACCGGTGACTCTCCCTGCACCGTAGGCCGGTGGACCTGGATTCCCCAGACGCGATCGTTCGCAGCCGGCTCGATCCCGGGGAGCGTGTGCTCTGGACCGGCCAACCGGACGCTCGAGCCTACGCCCTCACCGGAGCCTGGTTCCTCATCCCGTTCTCGGTGCTGTGGGGCGGGTTCGCGATCTTCTGGGAGGTCAGCGTCATCCGGTCGGGAGCCCCGATCTTCTTCTGGCTCTGGGGCATCCCATTCATCCTTGTCGGCCTGTACATGATCTTCGGCCGCATCGCGGTCGCGGTTCGAGAGGCGCGGAAAACTGTCTACGCCGTCACCGACCGGCGGGTGCTGATCCGTACTGGCGCCTTCTCGTCGACGTGGACCGAGATGGCCCTCGACACCCTTCCGTCGACAACCCTCAGCGAGGGCCGCGCCGGCCTCGGGACGATCACCTTCGGTCCCCAACCACCCTATGCGGTTCCACCGGGGTGGCCGACGATCGGCATGTGGACTCGCGGCCCCCGGTTCGTCGCGATTCGCGATGCGTCGCGCGTCCTGGCCGTCGTCCGACAGGCCAGAGAGGCAGCCCGACCCTCGCGCTGACGACCGGTCAGACACACACGCGTCGGCTACGGCGCGATGGGCATCTCCATCGAGACGGCTTCCACGCATACGCCGTCGGGCAAGGTCAAGACCTCTCGGCCCGTTTCGTGGAAACCGAAACGACGGTACAGAGGAAATCCGGGGAGCGTCGCCATGAGCGACAGCCGCGTGAAGCCCTCAGCTCGGGCGGCGGACTGGCAAGCCTCGAGGATCCGCGTCCCAAGGCCACGCCGCGCCCAATCGCCGCGGACGAACATCGCTCGAATGCGCGCCGCCTCCGACCCGGGGTCGAGGAGACGGTCACGCTCCTCCTGCTCGGATGTCCCGCTGAACAGCTTGTCGCGTCGGCTCCATCCGCCGCAGGCAACGAGGTCGCCGTCGACCTCCGCAACGTAGTACGTCCGGTCATCGATGAGCACGGGATCGATATGCGCGATGTACTCGACGCTCGACGCGGTCTGGCGGTGGTCGTAGAACGCCGGGAACAGATCCCGCGTCGAGGCCTTCATCAGGGCACTGATCGCCTCGCGGTCAGCGGCCGTCGCGAGCCGCAGCCTTGGCTCGACTCGCCCTGGCCCGGTGGTCATCGCGGGCCGCCGTCGATCTCGCGGGCGACCGCCTCGATGTGTTCGCTCACCGGTCGCGGCCGGATGCCGAGCCTCTTGAACGCCTCGGGGCCCAGTCCGGAATCGCGCTGATCCATCGCGAGCCCCATCGCCATCGAGGACGCCAGCTCCGGGCGCAACCCGCGGAGCACGACCGACCCGACCGTCAGCGCCGGCCGTGGCACGTGGCGGCGCTTGATCGGCCGGCCCATGGCCCGCTCGAACGCTTCCACAACCTCCAGGCGCGTGAGCGCCTCCGGCCCACCGAGCTCGACGATCGACGGGGGGTCGGGCTGTTGTGCCAGCGCCACGATCGCCGCGGCGACGTCGGGGATCGCTACGTAGGCGACCCGGCTCTGACCGTGGCCGAAGATCGTCACCTGCCCCGTCCCGGGATCGAACCCAACCGCCGCCGAGAGCCAGATCTCCTGGTAGGCGTCGGGGCGGACCACCACTGACTCCATGCCGGAGGCCGCCAGCCGCTCCTCGGTGCGCCGCTTGGCGTCAGAGAACGGCGACGCAGCGTTGAGCGCGGGTCCGCCGAGCGACACGAAGATGAACCGTCGCACGCCCGACCGCTCCGCAGCCTCGATCAGGGCGGCATTCCCGAGATCGTCAACGGCCTTCATCCCGAGCGACCGCTCTCCGGCGAAGCGGCGGCCGATCGTATTGGCCGTCGTGATCACCGTCCCGACGCCGGCGGCCGCCCGGGCGAGCGACGCCGGATCCCGGAGATCGCCCGAGACGACCTCCACCCCGAGCGCCCGGGTCGCGCCGGCGTCGGTCGTCGGGCGAACCAGCGCGCGTGTCGGGATGCCGGCGCTCGCCAGGCCGGCGACGATCGCCGATCCCAGGCGCCCGGTGGCACCGACGACGAGAACCAACCCGGAACGTGGTGGCGAACACCATCGTGCGTGGGCGCGCAAGTCGACGCGTCAGACGCGGTCGAGGAACCCCAGCACGCGCTTGGTGAGCAGCGCCGTTGCCTCGGGGTCGTACGAGGGGAGGGAGCTGTCCGCGAAGTAGTGCTGGTCGCCGGAGTACAGGAAGAGCTCCGCCTCAGCGACCTTCTCGACGATCTCGCGGGCGGCGTCGATGTCGCCCTCGCCGGCGAAGAACGGGTCGTCCTCCATGCCGTGGATCTGGACCGGCACGCCGTCCGGCCACGGCCCAAACGCCCACTGGCCGCTGATCGGGACGCACGAGTAGAGCAGCAGCGCCCCGCGGGCGCCAGGCCGCGTCTGGGCCAGCTGCTGGGCGATCGCCTCGCCGAACGACATGCCGGCGTAGACGAGCTCGTTCGGGTAGTCATCGGCCATCGCGACACCGCGAGCGCGGAGCTCGTCGAAGCCCTGCTCGTTCACGTAGGCCATGCCCTCGTCGATCGACCCGAACGTCCGTCCGTCGAACAGGTCCGGCGTGTGGACGGTGTGCCCGGCGGCCCGCAGCTCGTCGGCGAAGGCGTGGACGCCGGGGGTCAGCCCCTGGGCGTGATGGAACAGCAGGACCTCTGCCATGAATGCCTCCAGCGGTCAGGGCTCAACGGGGCGGGGGACCCGAAGGTCAGGGCACGAACAACGACGCCGGCAGTGATGAGCCGTTGAAGTGGTCGAGATCCACGTAGCCGCTGATCCCTGGGACCGTCCCGGTACTCGAGTGCTGCCAGAACGACCAGCCGCTGCCGCCCCAGTTACCTGCCGGTACGGTCGGCTGGCTGGCGGCCGTCCAGTTCGCGATCCACAGGACCGAGTAGCCGTTCCGGGCGAACCAGTCGGTGTCGGCCATCGACGTCGACCAGAAGGTCGGGTTGGTGTAGATGATCGGTCGGACGCCGGTGGCCGCCGAGACCTGCGACAGCCAGGTCTGCGCCCACGTCGTCAACGACGCCGGGTCGAGGCCGTTCGAAGCCTCGAAGTCGAGCACGGGGATCAGGTCGCCCGAAGCGATCGTCGCGTGCTGGAGGAACCAGCTCGCCTCGTTGCTCGCGTCGTTCGGAGCGGTGTCCGGGTTCGCGAAGTGGTAGGACCCGACTCCGAGGCCGGCGGCATGCGCGCCCCACCAGTTCGTCGCATACGCCGTGTCGGCGGTGAGGGTTCCGGCGGTCGCGCGGACGAAGGCGAACCGCTTCC
>VBFG01000129.1 GCA_005882635.1 Chloroflexota bacterium
AGCCAGAGACGCCGCGCGGTCCAGGTTGCCCAGCTCGATCTCGTGAGAGGCGAGATAGCCGAGGAGGTGGGGCACGGTCGCCCACTCGCCGCGACGGCGGGCCTCCTCGAGCTTCTGCGCCACGATGTCCCGGGCTCCGGCGGCATCGCCCGCGGCAGCGCGGATGTGGGCGAACTGAAGCTCAGGGTGCTCCATGACCCGCACCTCGGACTCCCACTCCTGGAGGCCTCGAACGCGTTCGACCAACTCGTTCCGCAGGCCCCGCCCTCGCACCGCCTCCCAGGTCGCATAGTGCCCGATCGTTTCGAGCAGGACGACCGGATCTCCGAGCGAGTCCGCGATCTCCATCGCGGCATCGATGTGGGCGCCGCCCGCCTCCAAATCCTCGCCCGTGAGGTGCGCGACGCCGGCCAGGTCCCGCTCGATGGCGACGCGAGTCCGGGGGTCGTCGGAGGCCGTGGCCAGCGCCTCGTTCAGGAGCTCACCGGCATTGTGTAGATCGTTCTGGAACATCAGGAGGTGGCCGAGCTCTGTTCGGACACGGCGCTGGAAGGCGTTATCGCTCGGCGCGGCGAGCAGTCCCTCGAGGAGCGACCGGGCGCGTTTGACGTCTCCGGCCACCGCGTGGTGTCCCGCCGCCGCGATGATCCGCCGGCCGGCTGTTGCGCGATCCGCGGCTGGTGTCAGGGCCGCGGACCGCTCCATCAGGCTGGCTGCGGCATCCGCCGCACCGCGCGTCCTGGCCTCCGTCGCCGATGCCTCCAGCAGGTCGGCGACCACGGGGTCGGGAGCCGCCGTTGCGACCGCAAGGTGCCTGGCTCGTTCCTCGAGCCCTTCTGACACGGCAGCCAGGCGGCGATGCGCGTCGCGCCGCTCGTCATCGCTGGCGCTGCTGTATCGGGCTGCGGCCAGAAGCGGATGGCTGAACCGGATCGAGTCGCCCGAGGTCTCGAGCACGCCCGCGGCGACCGTCGGCGGAAGGCCCTCTGCCACCAGGTCGTCGCCCAAGGCGGCAACGAGTTGGGGCCGCATCGGATTGGTCAGGCAGGCCGCGTACAGGACGAGCTGAGCAGCCGCGGCCGGGAGAGCCCCGAGCCGCGCACTGACCAGGTCGGACAGGCTCTCCGGGATCTTCAGCAGCTCGTCGTCCTCCGGGCGGCGTTGCAGCATCCGGCCCAACTCGAGGGCATACAACGCGTTGCCACCGGACGTCGAGTGGATTCGGTCGAGGGCCGAGCGGTTGAGCTCGAGCGCCAGGTTGTCCCGGAGGAGTCGGTCGGTGTCCATCAGTGCGATCGGACCGAGGTCGATCGTGGCCAGCCGATCCGCGGGCAGCCCTGCGATCAGGCCAGACCGCTCTGCCACCCGCGCACCGGTCGCCCGACGGGCGGCGAGGAGGCCGAACGGCTCGGCGTCCAGCCGGCGGATCGCGAACTCGAGGACGCGTGCCGAGGACTCGTCGAGCCACGGCACGTCATCGATGGCGAGGACGAGCGGCCGGTCGGACGCGGCCCGGCGCAGGATGTTGAGCACGCCGAGGGACACTCCGAGCGGATCCGGCGCCGTCTCGACCGTCGTCCGGAACAGGGCGGCCTCGACCGCGACGCGTTGCGGCTCGGGCAGCGCCGACAGGTGGGAATCGGCGAGGCCGTCCACGAGGTCGATGAGACCGGCGAACGGGAGATGAGTCTCGACCTCGACCGGTCGTGAAACCGCGACCTGAAAGCCGCGGCGCGTCGCCTCCTCCACGGCGGCCAGGAAGAGCGTGGTCTTGCCGATACCCGCCGGCCCGGAGAGCACCAGGGCCCGTGCACCGCCGGCGACCTCGTCGAGGAACGACCCGATCAGGTCGAGCTCTTGCGCCCGGCCCACCACCCGCCGAATTGCCACCCGCCAACCGTACTCCGGGGCGTTCTGGACCGCGCCATGCCGCTGCCGACCCGATGGCCGCGCCTCCGGAGAACGTCGCCGATCCCGATGCAGTTGTTCGTCGGGCCGTACGCCGACTCGGGCATGGACAGGACGGTCAGCGGCTGGGTCATCATCTCCCCATGGCAGGGCGGACGAGGCGTGGCGCCCAATCGTACGGAACCCGCAACGGACGGCGGGCGACGTTGCGAGCGGTCGGGATCCTTGCGGCCGCCCTGCTCGCGACCGACTGCGGACCCTTCCTGCCCCAGCCGATCGCCAGCACGGACTCGTTCGGCGACCACATCGACGTCTCGAACGGAACGACCCTGGCGATCGCGATCGTCGTCAACGGGTCCGTGGTGGGGATTGCGCCCGCCGGTGGCGCCTCGACGATCAGGGCATCCCAGCTTCCGCCGAAGCCGTGGGCAGTCGAGGCGCGAACGGCCTCCGGCAGGATCCTGATCTCGTTCGAGGTCGCGCCGGGCGACGTCACGCGGACGGTCGACGCGAATGGCACCACCACGGGGTCGAGCGGCGTCGGCGGTCGAGTCGACCTGTCGTGCGGCCGTCTCGATGTCTCGGTCGGCGCGGCACTGCTCGGACCTCCGCCAGGCCCCGGACAACCCGGCGACTGCGTTCCGTAGGCTTGACCTAACGATCGTTCGGTTGGATCATTGGGCGATGATCGAACCGGGTACCCGCCGTCGCGAGATCGACGAGGTCGCCAGCGAGCTGTTCCACGCCAACGGCTACGCGGCGACGAGCGTTCGCGACATCGCCCGCGCACTCGACATCCAGGGCGCCAGCCTCTACGCCCACGTCGCCTCCAAGGAGGATGTCCTCTGGTCGATCGTCGATCACGCCGCGACCGCGTTCGAGCACGCGGCCGATGCGGCGACGACCGAAGCCGACGCCGCCGACCCGGTCGACGGCCTGGCCGCTCTCGTCGAGGCCCATGTCGAGGTCATCACCGCCGACCCCGAACGCTCGAGCGTGTTCGTCACCGAGTGGCGCCACCTGTCCCCGGATCGTCGCGCGGCCATCGCCCGGCGCCGCGACGCCTACGAGGCCCGATTCCGCGAGACGATCGCCGACGGCGTGGCCGTCGGGGCCTTCCGGGCGACGGATCCGGCTCTCGCCGCGACGTTCGTCCTGACCGCCCTGAACGGAATCGCGACGTGGTACCGCCCGGACGGCCGCCTCAGCGCCGATCGGATCGCCGACCACTACGTCGACCTCGCCCTGCGCTCCCTATCGGAGGACCACCGATGACCGATCCACTCGCCCTCGATCCCGTTCTGCCCGCTCGCGAGCGAAGCCAGCTGCCGTTCAACGACGCGGCCCTCGACCACGATGAGCGCTACCGGCACTTCGAGGAGCACGTCACCGGCGGCGGCAAGGTCGAGGCGACCGACTGGATGCCCGACGAGTACCGGACGCAGGTGCTGCGGTTCGTCGAGATGCACGCCAACAGCGAGCTGATGGGCGTCCTCCCGGAGCGGGAGTGGATCATGCGGGCGCCGACGCTCCGCCGGAAGCTCGCCCTGACGGCCAAGGTCCAGGACGAGGTCGGCCACGCCCAGCTGCTCTACCGGGTCGCCGAGGACCTCGGCAAGCCGCGCGAGGCGATGATCCAGGACCTCCTCGCCGGCAAGACGAAGTTCCACAACGTCTTTCACTACCCGACGAAAAGCTGGGCCGACATCGGGATCATCGCCTGGCTCGTCGATGCCGCCGCGATCGTCGCCCAGCAGGCCCTTCGGGACTCGAGCTACGCGCCGTACGCCCGGACGATGCGGAAGATCTGCTGGGAGGAGAGCGTCCACATCATGCACGGCCGCGACGTGGTCGTGACGATGGTGACCGGGACGCCGGCCCAGCGGGCCTCGATCCAGGAGGCGCTCGATCGCTGGTGGGGCCCGCTGATGCAGATGCACGGTCCGCGCAGCGACCGGTCGAAGGACCGCGACATCCACTGGAAGATCAAGGCGAAGACCAGCGAGGAGCTGCGCCAGGAGTTCCTCGGGATCTACGTGCCGCGGATCTGGGAGCTCGGGCTGACGCTGCCCGATCCGAACCTCGGTCTCGATCCCGCGACCGGCGAGTGGCGCTACACCGAGCCCGACTGGAACGAGCTCCGGAGGGTCGTCACGAACCACGGCCCCAAGTCCGAGGAGCGGCTCCAGTTCCGGCGTGACAACTGGGCGGCGACGCAATGGGTCCGTGACGCCATTCTCGCCGCGCCGCGAGCGGCAGCTTGATGGGCGAGGCAGCGGGGGCCGTCGAGGCCGAGCCGGTCGATGAGGCCGCGGGCGTCCTCGAACCCTGGGAGGTCTTCCGCCAGGAGAAGGACGGCGACCCGATGCGCCACGGCGGATCGGTCATGGCGCCCGACGCGACGCTCGCCGTCCATTACGCAAGGGAGATGTACGGACGTCGTCAGGAGAGCGTTCATCTGTGGGTCGTCCGCCGGGCGGACATCCACGACCTCGCAGATCCCGACCTCCTCCAACCGCCGTTGGATCGGTCGTTCAAGAAGCCCGGCGGCTACGTGATGCGCGAGAAGCTCGCGGCGGCCCGCGAGGCGAGCGGCCAACAGAAGCCGCGGGCGAACAAGGGCGACCGATGACCGAATCCGAGCCCGTCGAGCGCATCGCGATGGACTTCACCGACGCCGGTGACGGCCGGGAGCGCGCCATCGCACTGCTGTTGCTGTCGATGGCGGACGACGAGTTCGTCATCGGCTTCAGCGACTCCGAATGGACGGGGATCGGGCCGATCCTCGAGGAGGATGTCGCGATCAGCTCGCTGGCCCAGGACGAGCTGGGTCACGCCCAGGCGCTCTACCGCCTGTTCGCCGAGGTCGTCGCCGATGGCCGCGACGCCGACGCCGTCGCCTACGATCGCCCGGCCGAGGGTTACCTTCACGCCCGTCTCCTCGACCATGGCCGCGGCGACTGGGCCGCCACGATCGCCCGGCGCTACCTGTACGAGACCGCCGACGCGGCGCGCCTCGCGGCGCTGGCCGAGACGTCGTTCGAGCCGTTGCGCGACCTCGTCGCCAAGATCCGTCGCGAGGAGCGCTACCACCTGATGCACGTCGAGGCGTGGCTGGATCGCCTGGCCGAGGCGGGCGGCGAGCCGCGACGGCGCCTGATGGTCGCGCTCGAGGCGATGGGCCCCGACGCGGGCACCGTTCTCGCGCTCCTCCCCGGGGAACCGGCACTGCTCAGGCACGGGATCCTGGCGGAGCCGTTCGCCGCCGTCGAGTCGACCTGGCGCGCCCGCGTCGACGGCACATTCGGGCGGCTCGGTCTGGCGGCGCTGCCCGCGACGCGAGATCCCGGGACCGCGCGAACCCGCCACTCGCACGCCTTCCGGGCGCTCCACCACGAGTTCACGATGGTCCGCGGCTCGGAGGCGGCGGCGACGTGGTGAGCGCGATGTCGCCGCTCGGGCTGGGGCTCGTCCCCGCGCCGGCCGTCAGGGAGACTGCGGTTCGGGCGGCACTGCGCTCCGTCCACGACCCGGAGATTCCGACGGTGTCGATCGTCGACCTGGGCCTCGTCCACGAGGTCCGCGTCGATGCCGACCGGATCGCCGTCGAGCTGCTGCCGACGTTCGTCGCCTGCCCCGCGCTCGAGGTCATCCGGTCGACCGTTGCCGATGCCCTTTCGAACTTCGGCCGGCCGGTCGACGTCGAGTTCACGTTTGCCGTCCCATGGACGACCGATCGCCTCACGGCGAAGGGTCGAGCCGGGCTGCGAGCCGCGGGCATCGCGCCTCCGTCGACGCCAATCGATGTTCGCTGTCCGTTCTGCGAATCGGCGCGAGTGGTGATGGACAGCCCCTTCGGCCCGACGCTCTGCCGTTCGCTGTTCTACTGCCGCGATTGCCGCCAGCCGTTCGAGGCGTTCAAGCCCGTCTAGCGGTCCATCGCTGGACGCCCAGCCGCGACGACTTCGGGTCTGGATCGGTGTGGTCCGGCGCGGTGCGCTGACGTTGCAACACAGGTTCAATGGATTCCGGCATCCGGCCTGACCGATCTCGCACGTTCGACTGGTTCCCTGTCCTGCAGGACGCGTGCGACGGAGCGCCCAGGACCGTCGCCCGAGTGCTGAGTCGACCGCGGTGGTCCGCCCAACGACCTCGGCGCAGGCGCGAGCGTCAGCTCTTGGCGAGCCTCAAAGGCGCG
Source organism: Chloroflexota bacterium (assembly GCA_005882635.1). Classification (GTDB taxonomy): domain Bacteria; phylum Chloroflexota; class Limnocylindria; order Limnocylindrales; family CSP1-4; genus CF-46. The sequence goes on from VBFG01000129.1 coordinate 6,107, forward strand.
CCGATTCGGGGCACTGGAAGAACCAACATGAGACGTTTCCTCGCACTACCGATCTCATTGCTGCTGGCGATCTGGGCGACCGGGACGGTCGCGGCTGTCTGGCCGCCTGGCACCGTCACCGTCGATACCGATGGCTGCAGCTTCACGGTCCACATCGACCTCGACGAGCAGCCGGCGATCATCGGCTGGGAGATCCGGGAGTTCAACGCGAGCTGGATGGACGGGTCGGTCATCCTGGCTGGATCCGGGAAGCCTGACGCCGAGGGCCGGCTGACCGTTGGCCCGCTCGAGGCGGCGGAAGGCCATTACAACGCCATCGTCGACGACGAGACCCCGGTCGACTCGTCGGCACAGGTGGTCGACTTCACGTTGAGCTGCCCGGCCTCCCCTGCGCCGCCGACCCCTGCGCCGCCGACCCCGGCGCCTCCGACGCCCACCCCAGCCGGTGAAGAGCATCCAGCCCAAGGCACGCCTCCTCCGACCGGCGAGGAGTTGGCGGCTGTCGGCGTTGGCGCCAACGTGACCCCGCCGCCGACCGATACTGGTGCCGCGACCACGTCGCGAAGCGATGACGGGCCGCGAGCCGCCCTTCTCGGGCTGACGGGCCTGATCGCCGGAGGCTTGTTCCTGGCCCGCGCCGCCAAGCCTGGGATGATCCGTGTCCGCACGGGGCGGAGCCGCCGCTAGGCGAGCCCGCTGGATTCGACCGAGCGACGCCGCCACGGGTGCCCGCCCGTGGCGGCGTTCTACTGTCGTTCGCACAGCTTGTGATCCGAGTGAACGCGAACCCGAAGTCACCAGTCCAGCCGTACTCGCTGAACGGCACGGCCTCGGTGCGGTCTCGCACCACCGAATGGTCCTGTCACGCCCATTCAATAGTTTCTGGCCAAATCGCCGCACCCCTTGTCGGGCGGTCTGCCGTTTGCTAGGGCCCGGAGCAGTCGACGGCGCGCCCAGTTCACCCGTCGCGTGAAGACCGAGCACGACGGAGTGAACGATGAGACCCAGATTCTCTGCGGCCCTGTTGGCGCCGCTGGCCGTTCTTGTGACGATCCTGCTTGGGGCCGTCGCGGCTGCGCCGGTCCTCGCCAATGACACGCCGGGCAACAACGGGACGGTCAAGATCCACGATGGGGCCACGGAGCCCGCGCCGAGCGAGGTCCGCAACGAGCCCCACGTCTGCACCTTCCATCTCCACTTCTACTTCGCCGACCCCGAGCAGGCCGGGACGTGGGAGATCCAGCAATGGGCTCCGACCGGTCAGAAGGGCACCGTCGTCCTGAGCGGGACGTACGACACGGCGGGTGACGGGGAGGATCGCCAGCCCGAGGAAGGCGCCTACGAGCTGCCGGACGGGCATTACAAGCTCTTCTGGGACGGCGACACCGGCAAGCACGACAAGATGAAGGTCTTCTGGGTCGAGTGCGAGGCCCAGGGTGGCGGTGAGAGCCCCGGTGGCGGCACCGGCGGCACGGGCAGCACGGGCGGCACGGGCAGCACGGGCGGCACGGGCAGCACCAGCGGTTCCGGCACGTCTGGTGAGGAGCTCGGGCTGACTGGCGGCGTCCAGGGCGTCAGCGCGACGCCTCCGCCGACCGACAGCGTCGCGACCACGGCGACCCAGGCCGGCTCGGATTGGCTGCCGCTGATCCTCGGCCTCGTCGGCCTCGCGAGCCTGATTGCATTCGTGGTTCCGACTCGCCTGCCGATCCGCGTCACGCACCGCGATCGCCGGCGCTGACAGACGCTGCGGCAGGGCGCAGCATCGACCGCGGAGCCACGCTCGGCCGGTGACGATGTCACCGGCCGAGCATCATGTCGGCATGGTCATCGGCATCGTCGGGGCGGGGGCCATGGGGTCCGGCATCGCCCAGCTCGCTCTCGAATCCGGCGACGAGGTCGTCCTGCACGACGTCGACGAGGCGGCCCTCGAGCACGCGGCCGATCGCATCCGGGACGGGCTCGCCCGTCGTGCCGCGCGCCTCGACCTGGATCCCGACTCGATCGACGACTGGGTCGACGGTCGGCTCGTCCGGCTGCGCCACGCGACGACCCTGGCCCAGGTCGGCGACGAAGCCGACGTCGTCATCGAGGCGGCGCTCGAATCACTCGAACTCAAGCAGACGATCTTCCGCGCCCTCGACGCCGCGTCGTCGCCCTCGACCATCCTTGCGACGAACACAAGCGCGCTGTCGATCGCGGCGATCGCCGAGCCCACGGCCCGGCCGCAGCGGGTTCTCGGGCTCCATTTCTTCAACCCCGCCCCGGTGATGCGTCTCGTCGAGGTCGTCGCCGGCCCGGCGACCGCTGGCGCAGTCGTGGATCAGGCGACGGCCCTCGTCGAGTCGTGGGGCCGGACCGCAGTCCGATCGGCCGATCGGCCCGGCTTCATCGTCAACCGCGTCAATCGGCCGTTCACGATCGAGGCGCTCCGGATGCTCGAACAGGAAGCGGCGACCGTCGAGCAGATCGACGAGGCGCTCCGCGACGCCGGCTTCCCGCTGGGGCCGTTCGAGCTCATGGACCTCACGGGCCTCGACGTGACGTACGCCGCGGCGAACGGGATCTGGGATGGCCTCGGCCGGCCGGACCGGCTGCGACCGTCGCCCATCCAGGCCGAGCTGGTCGATGCCGGCCGCCTGGGGCGCAAGACCGGTGAGGGCTTCTACCGCTACGTCGACGGGCGTCGGGCGGCCGTCGCGGACCGCTTCGCCGCAACGTCGACGGGCCTCGCCCCATCGCAGATCGCGGCTCGGGTCCTGTCCGCCGTCGACGCGGAGGCGCACCGGGCGGTCGACGAAGGCGTCGCGGCCGCCCACGACGTCGACATTGCCCTGCGGCTCGGCGCCGCGCATCCGCAGGGCCCGTTCGAGCGGGAGGCCGCCGGCTAGGTCAAGCCTCGGCGTCTCGCGTGGCTGCGTGTTCGCGGACGTGCAGTCCGAGGTCGATGGCGGTCTTGACCAGGACCAGAACGACGATCGCGCCGACCGGGCTGCCGATCGCCAGGCTCAC
>VBFG01000130.1 GCA_005882635.1 Chloroflexota bacterium
GCGCTCTTCGAGGACCCGACCGGCACGATCGAGGCGACGTGGTTCGGCCGGCGCTACATCGAGCGCCGTCTCTTCCCGGGTGCCGAGATCATCGTCTCGGGCAAGATCAAGCGGTTCGGCCGGAAGCTGACCCTCGACAACCCGGACTTCCAGCCGGTCGGGCGGGACGACGAGCTGCTCCACGTCGGGCGGATCGTGCCGGTCTACCGCCTGACCGCGGGCCTCACGGCGGCCCGCCTGCGGGTGGCGATCCGCGAGGCGCTCGATCGCGCCGGAAGCGGCTACGAGGAGTACCTCCCCGGCCGCATCCGCGAGGGAGAGGGACTGGTCGGGATCGTCCAGGCCCTCGAGGAGGCCCACTACCCGGCGTCGTTCGAGGGTCGGGATGCCGCGCTCCGTCGTCTCGCCTTCGACGAGCTGCTCGCTCTCCAGCTGGGGATGGTCGGACGCCGGCGGGAGCGCGGCCGGGACGCGGCCGAGCCGATCGTGACGGACGACCCGGCCGACGGGCGCCTCCGCTCGGCGGTGACATCGTCGCTGCAGCGGAAGCTCGATCAGGACGACGTCGACCTGACGTCCGACCAGGACGCGGCGATCAGCGCGATCCGCGGCGACCTGGCGCGTCCCACGCCGATGCTTCGCCTCCTCCAGGGTGATGTCGGCAGCGGCAAGACCGCGGTCGCCGCGTGGATGCTCGGTGCGGCGGCGCTCGCCGGCCGCCAGGGTGCGCTCCTCGCCCCGACGGACCTCCTTGCCCGCCAGCACCACGTGACGCTGGCGTCGCTGCTCGAGGACGCCGGCGTCGCCGTCGAGCTGCTGACCGGCTCGCAGACGAGCGCGCACGCCGGCCACGTCCGCGATCTCGTGAAGTCCGGCCAGGCGCCTGTCGTCGTCGGCACGCACGCGCTCATCCAGGAACGGGTCGAGTTCGCCCGGCTGGGCGTGGTCGTGATCGACGAGCAGCACCGCTTCGGCGTCGAGCAGCGTGGCCAGCTGGAGGCCAAGGCGGGCGGCCACGCGCCGCACGTCCTGCTCATGACCGCGACGCCGATCCCGCGCACGCTCGGCCAGGTCCTCTACGCCGATCTCGACGTGACCGACCTGCGAACGCCGCCGGCCGGCCGGATCCCGATCCGGACGGGCATCCGACAGCCGGACCAGCTCGCGCCCGTCTGGGAGCGCGTTCGCGAGGAGGCGGCCGCCGGCCATCGCACGTTTGTCGTCGTGCCGCTCATCGACGAGGCCGAGCCAGGCGATGACGATGCCGCCGACGTGACGACCGCCTTCGATTCGTCGGCCCCCGCGGCGGAGGCCGAGGCGGTCCGACTCCGCGAGCTCCTCAGTCCGCTCCGCGTCGGGATGGTCCACGGCCGGATGAAGGCCGCCGATCGCGACGCCGAGATGGCGCGGTTCCGCGATGGCGAGCTCGACGTGATCGTCGGGACGACCGTGGTCGAGGTCGGGGTCGACGTCCCGGAGGCGACGATGATGGTCATCGAGGGCGCCGATCGGTTCGGGCTCGCCCAGCTCCACCAGCTCCGAGGCCGCGTCGGCCGCGGGACGGACGAGAGCTTCTGCGTCCTCGTCTCGGACTCGACCGACGAGACCGCCCAGGCCCGCCTCAAGGCGGTGACCGAGATCCGCGACGGCTTCGAGCTGGCCGAGAAGGACTTCGAGCTCCGCCGCGAGGGCGACGTCCTCGGGCTCGCCCAGTCCGGCCTGCCGCGGCTCCGCGTCGCGTCGCTCCAGAACCGGGACCACGTCGCGCTCGCGAAGCGCGCCCGCGATCGGGCGGAGGCCCTGCTCGACGCCGCCGGCCGCCTCTCCCCGGAGGCCGCGCCGCTCCTTCGCGAGCTGGAGCGCGGCTGGCTCCAGCGCGTCTGGGCCGGCGAGCCCGCCAGCGGCGCCTAGCCCGCGATGGCCGACGCCGGGCGGGTGATCGCCGGAAGCGCGAAGGGGATCCGGCTCCGCGCCCCAGACTCCGGCACGCGGCCTCTTGCCGATCGCGTCAAGCAGACGCTGTTCGCCATCCTCGAGCCGGACCTCCCCGGCGCCCGCGTGCTGGACCTGTTCGCCGGCAGCGGCGCGGCCGGGATCGAGGCGCTGTCGCGGGGCGCCGCCGAGGCGACCTTCGTTGAGAAGGATCCGAGCGCTGCTGCGGTCATCGAGGCGAACCTGGCGGCAACGCATCTCGGCCCGGCGCGGGTCGTCCGGGCCGATGCAATGCGCTGGCTCGACGGCGGGCCGTACGGCGGTGCCTTCGACATCGTGATCGTCGATCCGCCCTACGCGGAGTCGGACCTCCTCCGCCGCGTCCTCGCCGTCCTCGGCGCACCCGATGCACCGATCACGGGCCGCTCGCGGGTCGTCGCCAAGCACTTCTGGCGCGACCGACCGCCCGAGCGGATCGGTATGCTGGCGGTCGAGCGCGACCGCCGCTTCGGCGAGACGGCGCTGACGTTCTACCGACGTGAGGAGGCCGGCGAGCCACGATGACGAGCGCCGTCTATCCCGGATCGTTCGACCCGATCACAAACGGCCACCTCGACGTCATCGGCCGGGCGACCGCGGTGTTCGATCGGGTGATCGTCGGCGTCCTGGCCAACCCGAGGAAGCAGCCGCTCCTCTCGGCGGAAGAGCGCGTCGCGATCATCCGGGACGCGCTCGACGCGGCGGGCCTCGGCGAGGACCGCGTCGGGGTCGACACGTTCGACGGCCTGACGGTCGACTTCTGCCGGCGCTCGGGCGCCGGCTTCATCGTCCGCGGCCTCCGCGCCATCAGCGACTTCGAGACGGAGATGCAGCTCGCCCACAACAACCGACGGCTCGCCCCGGGGGTCGACACGGTCTTCTTCATGACCGCCGTGGAGCATGGCTATGTCTCGTCGTCCCTGGTCAAGGAGATCGCCGCCTTCGGCGGCGACGTCAGCGCGATGATCCCGGCCGCGGCGGTCGCGGCCCTCGGCCGTGGCGCGGCGGCGGCGGTCCGTTGATCCGAGGCGAGTTGAGCGTGCGATAATCCCTCGCGACGCCGACGCGACGCGGCCGGACTCGGTCGCCGGCGATCGATCGAGGCCACGGAGGGCATCCCGACGGACATCATCTTCCTCGTCGAGCGCCTCGAGTCGATCATCGCCAACGGCAAGCGCCTGCCGCTGACGAACAACGTCGTCGTCGACCAGGCCGCGGCCCTCGGGTTGATCGACGAGCTGCGGGTCGCCGTTCCCGAGGAGGTCCGCGCCGCCAAGCGGATCAACTCGGAAGGCGAGCGGATCATCGAGAAGGCGCAGGAGGAAGCGGAGCGCATCGTCGCCCGCGCCCAGGAGCAGGCCGCCTTCCTGATCGACGAGCGCGGCCTGACCCAGCAGGCCGAGGCCGAGAGTCGGCGGATCATCACCGAGGCCGAGGCCGACGCCGAGGAAGTCCGCCGCGGCGCCGACGAGTACGCGGTGAACGTTCTCGTGGGGCTCGAGGGCGACGTGGTCAAGACGCTCCAGAGCATCAAGCGGGGGATCGAGCTCCTCGACACGCGCCGCGCGGATCTGCGCGGCGACGAGCAGGATGGCCACGAATCGGCGAACGGGTTCGCCGAGAACGCGGCGGACGAGGTCGAGGACGACGAGGGCGTGACCGCAACCGCACGGCGATGACCCGGGCCGGTCGCAGGGCCGAGGCTCGCGCCATCGACCGCCAGCCCCTCGTCTGGAACGTCGCCGGACTGCTCGGCGAGAGTGTCGGCTCAGCGCGCGACTACGTCTTCGATGGCGTCACGATCGACCTCGATGACGACCTTCGCCTGGCTGCCCCGATCGAAGGCCGGGTCCATCTCGCCCGGACGAACCGCGGGCTCCTCGTCGATGCTGACGTGACGACCTCGCTCGCGATGCAGTGCGCGCGCTGCCTGAAGGACATCCCGGTCTCGATCGCGGCGGAGTTCGAGCAGGAGGCGCGCCCGTCGATCGACATCGCGACCGGCGCGCCGCTGCCGGCCGACGCCGCCGACGAGGATGACGACGTGATCCGCCTGACCGACCATCACGAGCTCGACCTGGAGCGGTCGGTCAGCGAGGCGATCCAGCTGGCGGAGCCGATCGCCCCGCTCTGTCGCGAGGACTGCCCGGGGTTGTGCGTCACGTGCGGCCTGCCGCTCGACGAGGGCACGCACGACCACCCCGACGACGAGGTCGACCCGCGCCTGGAGGCGCTGAAGGCCTTCCGCCCGGACTGAACCGCTCGCGCGGCACCGGCCCTTCCGGTACACTCCGCGCTCGACCCCGCCGGAGCGGTGGGCCTCTCGGCGCGTCCACGCCCCTCGGCGCCCGACCAGACGATCCCGACACCTGACATCGAAGGAGACCACGGACCGTGGGTGTTCCGAAGCGACGCGTCTCGCATGCCCGCCAGGGCGAGCGGCGCGCGCACCTGGCGCTGAGCGTGCCGGAGCTCGTCGAGTGCGACCATTGCCACGAGCTCAAGCTGCCGCATCACGTCTGCCCGAACTGCGGCTGGTACAACGGCCGCCAGGCGATCGAGCTGAAGCAGGCCGCGACCGACACCGCCTCCTGAGGTGGTCGCCGCGTTCGACCGCCTGAGCGCCTCGCCCGCCGGCACCCCAGCCGACGACGGGCGGGGTGTCACGATCGCGGTCGACGCGATGGGCGGCGATCACGGTCCCGCCGAGGTCGTCCCCGGCGCCCTCGATCACGCCAGGTCGCACCCCCACGACCGGGTGATCCTCGTCGGCGACGAGCCGACGGTCCACCGCCTCGCCGGCGACCTTCCGTCGAACGTCTCGATCGTCCACGCATCCGAGGTCGTCGGCATGGACGAGCACGAGCCGGCGCTCGCCCTCCGCGAGAAGAAGGACTCGTCGATCCTCGTCGCCACCGACCTCGTTCGCCGCCACGAGGCTGAGGCGGTCGTCACGGCCGGTCACACCGGCGCCGGCATGGCCGCCGCGGTCCTCCGCCTCGGCCGGCTGCCCGGCGTCGATCGGCCGGCGCTCGCCGTCCAGCTCGTCACCGATGCCGGCCACCTCGTCCTCCTCGACATCGGCGCGAACCCCGATTCCAGCCCGGAGAACCTCGCCCAGTACGCCCGGATGGGGGCGATCTTCAGCGAACGAGTCCTGGGGGTCGCCTCACCCCGCGTCGCGCTGCTGTCGATCGGCGAGGAGAAGGGCAAGGGCGACCTGCGGATCCAGCAGGCGACCGAGCTCCTCGACCTGACCGACCTGAACTTCGTCGGCAACGTCGAGGGCAAGGACCTCACCAAGCACCAGGCCGACGTCGTCGTGACCGACGCGGTCGCCGGCAACGTCGTGATCAAGTTCTTCGAAGGCCTGTCCGGCTACATCTTCGACCTCTTCCGGGCCGAGTTCTCGCGGTCGCTCCGCGGCCGGATCGCCTACCTCCTTCTGCGGCCCGGCCTCGGCCGCATCCGCGAGGTCTTCGACTACGAGCGGGTCGGCGGATCGCCGCTGCTCGGCGTCCGCGGCACCGTGATCATCACCCACGGCCGGGCCCGGCGGCGGATGATCGGCTATGGGCTGGCGGTCGCGGCGACGATGGTCCGGACCCGCGTGCCCGACCTCATCGCCGAGGCGCTCCGCCCGACGGCCGGCGCCGGGGCCGCCCGCGACGGCACCCTGACGCCGGACGCCGTCGAGTCCGCGCCGTGAGCGGCCCGGACCTGACGGTCGGCCGGGAGGTCGTCGATGAGATGGTCCGGCTCGCCGCCTACGAGGTGCCTGGTGTCGCCCGCGTCGCTCGTGGCGGGCGCCGCTGGCGGGCGGTCCTCGCGGGTCCGCCGGTCGTCACCCAGCTGACCGCGGGCGGCGTCCGCGTCCGCCTGTGGATCGTGGCCCGCCCCGGTCAGCCGCTCGTCGAGCTCGCCGGCCAGGTCCGGACGGCGGTCTCCGCCGCGGTCGAACGCCTCCTCGGCCAGCGGCTCGAGTCGATCACGGTCACGGTCGATGGCGTCGGCGGATAGGGACACCGCCGGGAGTGCCTCGGATCGGATCCGGGCGCTCCGCACCGGCCGGCGCCTCGCGTTGGCCGCCGTCTTCGAGGCCGACTTCGGGCAGCGGACGGCGTCGGCGATCCTCGAGCGGCACCTGACCGAGACCGAGAGCGACCCCCGGGCGGCCGACCTGGCCCGCCGGCTGGTCGACGCGGTCGTCGCCCATCGGGACACGATCGACGCCGAAATCGTGCGGGCGGCGCCTCAATATCCGGTCGGCGGACTGGCTCCGATGGACCGCTCCCTGCTCCGTTGCGCGATTGGTGAGGTGCTACACTCGCCGACGCCGGCCCGCGTGGCGATCGCCGAATGGGTCGAGCTTGCCCGGACCTACAGTGGAGACCCGATGCGGCGCCTCATGAACGGCGTCCTCGGGCGGATCGCGAACACGGTCGGCCGGTAGTCGACTTCCAGCTCCGAGGAGGGAGTCAGTGTCCACCACGTACGAGCGGCTGAAGAAGCTCGTGGTCGAGCAGCTTGGCGTCGAGGAAGACGAAGTCAAGCCCGAAGCTTCGTTCGTCGATGACCTGAACGCCGACTCGTTGGACCTCGTCGAGCTGATCATGAGCCTCGAGGAGGAGTTCGGGACCGAGATCTCGGACGAGGATGCTGAGAAGATCCGAACTGTCCAGGACGCGGTCGACTACATCGACGAGCGGTCCACCTAGGACCGCGTCACCACCCGGGATCCATGCGACCGGCCGCCGCGCTCGCGGAGCGGCTGGGCCTTCCTGTCTCTGATTCCCCCCTTGTCGCCCAGGCCCTCGTCCATACGAGCTGGCTGCATGAGCACCCCGACGACGCCGCCGGTCATAACGAGCGGCTCGAGTTTCTCGGTGACGCGGTCGTCAACCTCGCGATCTCCGATGCGCTCTTCACGGCCCACCCCGCCGACGACGAAGGCATCCTGAGCGCGCGCCGTGCCTTCATCGTGTCGACTGTCGGCCTCGCCCGGCTGGCCCACCGGATCGACCTCGGCGCGGTCCTGTTCCTGGGCGAGGGCGAGGCGCAGCGGGGCGGGCGTCGCCGGCCGTCGATCCTCGCTTCGGCCTTCGAGGCGCTCGCGGGCGCCCTGTACCTCGAGGTTGGCTTCGACAGGACCCAGGAGTGGCTGATCCGGCTCGCCGCCCCGGAGATCGCGATGGACGCGCCGGTGTCGACCCTGAAGAGTCCGAAGAGCCGGCTCCAGGAGTTCACCCAGCGCCAGACGGGGTCACGCCCCGAGTACCGCGTCGTCGATGCAACGGGGCCCGACCACGAGAAGCTGTTCCAGGTCGAGGTCGTCGTCGAGGGCCGGGCCCTCGGGATAGGGCAGGGGCCCTCCCGACGGGTCGCCGAGACGGCCGCGGCGCAGCGCGCGATCGAGGTCCTCCGCGGCGAGGCGTTGGCGAACGGGACGGGGCCGTCGCTGCCGGCGCCGAAGCGTCCCGAGACGACGGCGACTGGCAAGGCCACCCGATCACGACGCACGCCGTGACCGCGCCTGCGCGGCTGCTCGCCCTCCGCCTCCAGGGGTTCAAGTCCTTCGCCGAGCGGACGATCGTCGAGTTCGGGCCCGGGATCAGCGCGATCGTCGGGCCGAACGGCTCGGGCAAGAGCAATCTCGCCGACGCGCTGCGCTGGTCGCTCGGCGAGCAGGGCCGCGCCCTCCGCAGCCGGAAATCCGAGGACGTGATCTTCGCCGGGTCCGAGAAGCGGTCGGCCCTCGGCATGGCCGACGTGACGCTCGTCCTCGACAACGGCGACGGGCTGCTCCCGGTCGACTACTCGGTGCTCGAGCTCGGGCGGCGGCTCTACCGCAGCGGCGAGAACGACTACCTCCTGAACAAGCAGCGGATCCGGCTGCGCGACCTGGTCGACCTGCTCGACGGCGCGCACCTCGCCGACAACGCCTTCCTCTTCATCGGGCAGGGGATGGTCGACCAGGCGCTGGCCCTGCGCCCCGAAGAGCGCCGGCCGCTGTTCGAGGAGGTCGCCGGCGTTCGTCGCCACGAGCGGCGCCGCCGCAAGGCCGAGGAGCAGCTGGTCGAGTCCGAGGCGAACCTCGCTCGGGTCGAGGACATCCTGGCCGAGCTCCGGCCGCAGGCCCGGCGACTCGCGGCCCAGGCCGAGCAGCAGGCGACGCGCGAGACGGCCGGCGACGAGCTGGCGAGCGCGCTGCTGGCCGTGGCCCACGTCCGCTGGCACGAGGCAGTGGGGTCGGCAGCGACTGCAGCCGCCCGCGTTGCCCGCGAGCGCGCGGCGGCCGACCTGGCGATGGCGGATCTCCAGGCGGCCGAGGAGGCCGCGGGCACGATCGCCGAGGGGCTCGGTCGGCGCGCGGCCACGGAGCGTGAGCGCCTGGCGGTCCACGAGGCCGCGCGGTCGGCGATGACTGAGCTCCGGCTGCGCGAGGCGCGCCTCGACGGCGACCTCGAGGCGGTCGGACGCGACCGGGCGCGTCTCGCTGATGAGCGCGCTGCCGCCGAGGCGTCGCTCGCGGACCAGCGACGTGGTCTCGCCATCCCGATCCCGCCGCCCGACCTGGATCTCGACGCGGACCTCGCCGAGGCGGACCGGCTCCTCGCCGACGCGACCGCCGAGCTGACGTCCCTGCGAGCGGCCAGCCGGGCGCGCGGCGAAGAAGCGGCCGCGATCCGCCGAGCCGAGGCGGCCCGCCAGGCCGAGGCCGAGACGACCCGGCGGCGACTGGCGGAAGCCGTTCGACAGCGAGATGCGGAGCACGCCGCGGCCGCGGTCGTCGAGGGCCGCCGGGACGAGCTCGAACGCCGCGTCAACGAGTCGCGCGACGCGCTGGCGGCAGCGACCGCTGCCGCGGACACCGCCACCCTGGCTCGCGAGTCCGCCCGCGAGGTGGCGGCCGACGCGGAGGCGCGGAGGCGCGTCGCCGATGAGCAGGTGGCGCGCGCTGCCGCCGGCCTGGCCGCGGCCGAGGCGCACCTCCATTCGGTGGATGCGCGGCTGCGCGAGGACGAGGAGCGGCCGATCGCCCGAGCCGCCCGCCGGCGTGGCGGCCGCCGGCTGGACGACGACCTGGTCGTCGATCCCGGGCTGCGCGACGCGGTCGAG
>VBFG01000131.1 GCA_005882635.1 Chloroflexota bacterium
CGTCCTTGTCCTCCTGTTCGTTCCGTTGGTGTATGGCCTGTCTGTGACATTTGGCGCAACAGGTGCCGCCGTGGCGTGGGTTGTCCTGAATGTCGCCTATCTCCTGGTCGTGGCGCGACTCATGCATCGGCGGCTTCTCATCGGCGAACTGAAGGCCTGGTACCTAACCGATCTGGCACCGCCACTGCTGGCTGCTGTCGCGGTCGCCAGTGCCTTGAGATTCCTCATTCCGGCAGGCGCAACCGCCGCCTCCCTGCTTGCCCTCGCGCTCGCGCTGAGCGGCATCCTTGCGGCCTCGGCGCTGGCCGCAAGTCATGTTCGCGAAGGAGTCCTGGGGATGGCCCGCGTGTGGGCCCGCAGACCGTGATGCAACCGCTGGTGACGATCGGCGTTCCAACCTTCCAGCGCCCCGAGCTCCTGCGTCGAGCCCTTGCGGCAATCGCGAGCCAGGACTATGAAAACCTCGAAGTCGTCGTCGCAGACAACTCGGGTGCTGACGGGAGCTCCGCTGAGCACGTTGTCGATGCCTTCTCTCAGGCGATTCCGCAGTTGAGGTACATCCGCCACAGCCAAAACATTGGAGCGATCGAGAACTTTCGGTTCCTGCTCGCTCAGGCGGACGGACCGTACTTCATGTGGCTAGCCGACGACGACGAAATCTCCCCCAATTACGTAAGCGCGCTCGTGAGACTGCTCGAATCCGATCCACATGCCGCAGCGGCTGCGGGACACTGGATCCTGATGCGAGGCGAGCACGATCGTCAGCTCGTGCGGCCATCGGCATTCCCGCAAGTTTCTCCCTTGCGTCGGGTGGTCCGCTTCGTATGGCACTCCGATGACGCGTTCTTCTATGGGCTTCACCGAGCCACGATCCTGCGCCAGGCAAGTTTCCCCGGATATTGGTGGCCCAACGGAGCGCAGATCGTGAATTGGGCCTACGTTCTCCTGATCGACGTCGTGCTCAGGGGCAAGGTCCTGGCGTCGCCGGACGAGTCGGTCCAGTTCATTAACCATGAGTACACGCACAAGGACCACCGCCTTGGGCGGCGGAGTCTCGCCGAGCTGTTTCGACGTGCAATGAGGCGAGTCAATGTTCACGTCTTGTTCTGGAGGAAATGCGCGACGCAGATGAACGCGCGGTCGCTCGGCCTCGTTGCTGCTACCTCCGTCGCCTCACTCCTGATCGAGGCCGCTCGGAACCTCCCCAGGGTCGTGCGCAGCATCACCGTGAAGAAGGCTGCGTCGTGATCGTCATCGTCGACCACGGGATGGGGAACCTCGGGTCGGTGGCCAACATGCTCCGCAAGCTCGGCGCCGACAGCGTCAGGTCGACCGACCGAGACACGATCGCGAGTGCGGACAAGCTGATCCTCGCGGGCATCGGCGCGTTCGATGGGGCCGCCGGTCGTCTGGCCGAGCTCGGCCTCGTCGACGTCCTGAACGACGCCGTCCTCGATCGGAAGGTCCCGACGCTGGGTGTCTGCCTCGGGATGCAGCTGATGGCCCGCTCGAGCGAAGAAGGAGCGCAGGCCGGACTCGGCTGGCTGGATGCCGACGTCCGCCGGTTCGCCTTCCCCACGGAGGCTCGGCTTCCCGTCCCCCACATGGGGTGGGAGGACGTCCGGCCCACCCGGGCGAGCCCACTCTTTCCGTCGACGAGCGGGGATTCCCGGTTCTACTTCTCGCACGCTTACCACCTCGTCTGCCGCGACCCGGGCGATGTGGCGGCGACGGCAACCTACGGATACGAGTTCGCGGCTGCGGTCCACCGCGAGAGCGGTCCACCGCGAGAGCATCCTCGGAACGCAGTTCCACCCCGAAAAGAGCCACGTGTTTGGTCTCGAGATCTACCGCCGCTTCGTCGCCCTTCCCGCCGCGTGATCCCCAGGATCATCCCCGTCCTGCTCCTCCAGGACGGCGGGCTCGTCAAGACGGTCAGGTTCAGCGATCCCCGCTATGTCGGCGACCCGATCAACGCCGTCCGGATCTTCAACGACAAGCAGGTCGACGAACTCGTGCTGCTCGACATCGACGCAACGCGAGCGGGACGAGGGCCGGACGAATCTGCCCTCGAAGAGATCGCCGGGGAGGCCTTCATGCCGGTCGCCTATGGTGGCGGCATCAGCGACGTCGCAACTGCGACGCGGCTCATCCAGCTGGGCGTCGAGAAGGTGGCGCTGAACGGCGCGGCGATCGCCAACCCCCACGTCGTCGCGGAGATCGCCGACCGTCTCGGGAGCTCGACGCTCGTCGTGGCGATCGACGCCCTGCAGGCCGGATCAGGCTGGGAGGTCGTGACCCACTCAGCCACCCGTCGAACGGGTCTTGACGTTCGAACCCACGCCGTCGCCATGGCGCAACTCGGCGCGGGCGAGCTCCTCCTGACCTCGGTCGACCGCGACGGCACGATGGAGGGTTACGACTTGGACCTGGTCCGGACGGTTGTTCGAGAGGTGGACATCCCAGTCGTGGCCTGCGGCGGAGCCGGTTCGCTGGCCGACCTGGCCTCCGTCGTTCGAGAGGGCGGCGCCACTGCGGCCGCGGCCGGCAGCCTCTTCGTCTTCCAAGGACGGCATCGTGCCGTCCTGATCAACTACCCGAGCTACGAGGCGCGGAAGGCACTGTTCGGGGCCGCGGGCGACGCATGACCGCGTGCGAGACGAGCTTCGCCAGGCGATAGGGCCGTCGCACGGCGTCCATCAGCGGCCGATCGGACGCGAAATCGGCATGGGAGCGAGGCGCCGCGGCGAGGATCTCCGCCCACTCCGCCGCGTCGAAGCCCAGCTTCTTGCGGACGTACTCACTCTCGCTCCGCAGCTCATTCGGCTCGTAGGCCGGCTCGGCGACGATGGCGAGGGCGTCGCCGCGGGTGAGCTCCCCGTTCCGGACGAGGTCCGAGAGGTGGAGGCGCCGCTTGTCGATGCCGAACTTCGTCGGCAGGATCTCGCCCTGATAGAACTTGGTGAACAGGGATTCGTGGTGCTTTCCGCCGTATTCCCGCCAGCCGAACTCGCGGGCTAGGGTCGCGGCGGCCTCGTCGCGGCGATAGTTGACGAGGTCGAGGAGTTGGACCGGCCGGACACCGAGCCCCAGCTCCAGGATGAGGTTCCAGCGGAGCGCGGACATGTGGGGGAAGGTCTTGAGGCGCACTTCGCCGTACGCCGCGTGAATCGCCTTGATGTTCGTCCAGTCGTATTTCGCCCAGTGCCAAGCCCTCGGCAGTCCGTGCTCCGTGGCGAGGTTGTAGCCGGTGAGCAGGTATCGGATGCCGTGCTCCCGGGCCAGGTTCGCGGTCGCGGCGACGATCGCGTGGTCGGTGATCAGCTCGGTGTCGAGGACTGATGCACGGAGAAAGGCCCGCTGCAGGTCCCGGAACTCGCGCCAATCGATCACGTAGGTCACGAGGTCGAGTCCGCAACCCTCGATGACGCGCTGAATGTTGCCGACCGCCAGCTCGGAGTCCCAGCCGTTGTCGAAGTGAACCGCGAGCGGTCGAAGGCCGATCTTGTGGCCGAGATACGCCGCGTAGGAACTGTCGACGCCGCCGCTCAGCCCGACGATTGAGTCGTATTCGCGGCCGCGCGCAGCGCGCTTCACCCGATCGGCGATCTCGGCGAGGGCTCGTTCGGATGCCTAGGGCGTCCATCGGACGGTCGGCAAGAGCGTCTCCGCGCGTCGGCAATGGCTGCACACCCCGTCGGCATCGAACTCGATATCAGGGTCCGAGGTGTCCATCACGCAGCGCGTGCAGAGCTGGTAGGACGGCACTCTCGCTAGCGACCCTCGAGGGCTGCCGGGATCGTCCGGAACAGGATCTTCAGGTCGAGCCACAGCGACCAGCGATCGATGTATTCCAGATCGGCAGCGACCCACTGGTCGAAGCGCGGAGCTCGCCGGGCCCGGACCTGCCACAGGCCGGTGATCCCGGGCTTCATCGACAGCCGCCGACGGTGCCACAGGTCGTAGTCCCTGACCTCCGCCGGCAGGGGCGGCCGCGGGCCGACGAGACTCATCTGGCCGACGAGGACGTTCCAGAGCTGGGGCAGCTCATCCAGGCTCGTCCGCCGCAGGAAACGGCCGACGCGGGTGACCCGTGGATCGTTCGACAGCTTGAAGGCGTGGCCGACGATCTCGTTGCCGTAGCGAATGGCCGGGAGTCGGGCCTCGGCATCGATCGTCATCGACCGGAACTTCCAGACCTCGAAGGGGCGGCCGTTGAGGCCGACGCGGCGCTGATGGAAGAACACCGGCCCCCCGCCGTCGAGCTTGATCGCGATCGCGATCACCGCCAGAACGGGGCTGAGGACGGCGAGGCCCAAGACCGACGCCACGACGTCGACGAGCCGTTTGGTCGCCAGCGCCATGCCGCGATCCGGACCCGAGACGAGGGAGAAGACGGGCGTCCCGTCGAGCTCCTCGACCCGGCCGACCGAGATCGCCCGGCCGAGGACGTCCATCGGAATCCGGACGATCTTCCCTTCGTCCTCGCAGATGCGACTGATCGCGTCGATCAGGCCCCACTGCTCGAAGGGGAGGCAAATCGCGACCTCGTCGATGATCCGGCTGTGGAGGATGCGCTCGAGCTCGTTGAGCATGCCGAGGCGCTTCCATGGACTCCGGATCGCCTGGAAGGGCTTGTCGGAGAGGAAACCGGCGATCCGGAGACCGAGCTCGGGATGGCTCTCGAGGGTCGCCGCGAACTCCTGGGCCCGCTCATCCGCGCCCAGAACGAGCACGTACCGAAGGTTGCGCCCCTCCCGCCGGAGGCGTTCCATCACCAGTCGGATGACGACGCGTGTCGCGATCGTCACGGCCGCCTGGACCGGGAAGAGGACGAGGAGGAACAGGCGGCTGACATCGGGCAGCTTGAACAGGAAGAGGACGCTGAGCGTCGCGACGCCCATGATCGCGGCCGCGCGGATGACATCTGTCGCCTCCCGGCGGATCGACCAGCGCGCCCGGGGCCGGTAGAGGCCCTGACCGGCGACGACGACCACCCAGCCGGCGGCGTAGAGGACCAGGAGCCCTTCGGGCACGGGCGTGATGTAGCGCCACCAGACCGCCCAGTCGTCACCCCATCGCCAGGCCGACAGCCCGAACAGGACGGCGAGCGCAAGGATCGCGTCCACGGCCATGAGGAGCGCGCGGAAGCCGCTCGCGTGGCGACGGATCATCGGCCTGTGTCCCCGGTTGCCATGGGCCGGGCTATGGTACGAGTGGGGTAGCCCTAATGGGAACCGCTCTCAAGCGGTTGTGATGCTTCCAGGCGCCGCATTCGCGAGCTCCGGCTCGAGCATGTCCTCGAGGAACGCGTCGAGTCCGCCGCGCGCCTGCCAGCCAAGATCCGTTCGGGCTCTCGACGGATCGGCGCCGAGCGCGGCGGGCTCCCCCGGCCGCAGGAGGGCGGGGTCGACGGCAACAGCGAGCCGGCCGGTTGCCGCAATGCGGGCCGACCAGTCGGCCAGGTCGGCCGACGAGCGATCCCAGGCGAGGGGGAGACCGGCCAGCTCGAAGGCGCGATCGATGAGCTCCCAGACGGCGTGGAGCTCTCCGGTCGCCAGGACGTAATCGCGGTAGCTGGAGCCGATATCGGGCTCCGGCTGGCCGCCGGCCACCTCGGCCCGCACGGAGACCTGGCGACAGACCCGGATGATTCCCTCGACGAAGTCGGGGGCAAAGCCCCAATCGCGGCGAACGGCCAGGTTGCCGACCGGCAGCGGGCCGACGTCCGCTTGTCCCCCTGCCCGCCCCTCGCGCAGCGCTCTCACGTAGTCGACCACCTTTCGGGTCAGGAACGAGGCCGGCCGACGCCGTGACTCATGGTTGGCGAGGATCCCGCACGCGATGCGGAGATCGAAGGCGCGCCGGTAGGCGTCGCAGAGGACGTGCGCGGCCGCCTTCGACGCCGCGTATGGGCTCATCGGCCGCAAGGCGGACCGCTCGTCGTGGACAAGTTCGGCTCCCGAATCCCCGCCGAACATTTCGATCGACGACGACTGATAGAGCATGGTCTCGGGACTGGAGCGGCGCACAGCCTCGAGCAGGGTTGCGACGGCAGTTGCGTTCGTCTGCCAGGTCTCTCCAGGCTCGCGGTACGACACCCCGACGCTGGTCTGCCCGGCCAGGTTGAACAGCTCGGCCGGGCGCACGGACGCGACGAGGTCGGCGACGGCGTCCGCATCGATGAGGTCGAGCTCGTGGATGGTCAGCCGCTCGCCGCCCGGGAGGCTCGTCAGGTCGGTCGCCCGGGAGATCTCTCGAACGGTCGCGTGAACGGCGCTCCCCTCACGGAGCAGGCGCTCGACGAGGTAGAAGCCGTCCTGGCCGGCCGCCCCAGTGACCAGGGCGACCCGGCCAGCCGCCGGTTCGGTCGCCGCCCCGGCCGTCACGCAGGCGCCGGCGCCGCAACCAGGTGTCGGGCCGGATCGAGTCCCGCCTCTCGCAGGTCGGCCTCGACCATGATCCGGATCAGCTCGCCGAAACCCGTCCGGGGGCGCCAGCCGAGGACCCGCTCGGCCTTCGAGGCGTCGCCGCGCAGCTCATCGACCTCGGTCGGACGGAGATAGCCCTCGTCGATGCGGACATGGTCCTGCCAGTCGCGGCCGACGAGGCCGAAGGCCACCTCGCACAGCTCCCGCACCGAATGCGTCTGCCCGGTGGCGACGACGTAGTCGTCCGGCCGATCCTGCTGGAGCATCAGCCACATCGCCTCGACGTACTCCTTCGCGTAGCCCCAGTCCCGCTTGGCGTCGAGGTTGCCGAGATAGACGTGATCGATCTGGCCCGCGCAGACAGCGGCGACGGCCCGCGTCACCTTGCGGGTGACGAAGGTCTCGCCCCGGCGCGGCGACTCGTGGTTGAACAGGATCCCGTTGGAGGTGTACAGGCCGTAGGCCTCGCGATAGTCGACCGTGATCCAGTGGGCGAAGACCTTCGCGATCGCGTATGGGCTCCGTGGCCGGAACGGCGTCGTCTCGGTCTGCGGCGATTCCGCGACCCGGCCGAACATCTCGCTCGACCCGGCCTGGTAG
This sequence comes from Chloroflexota bacterium, assembly GCA_005882635.1. Lineage (GTDB taxonomy): Bacteria > Chloroflexota > Limnocylindria > Limnocylindrales > CSP1-4 > CF-46. Next base: position 7,032 of record VBFG01000131.1, read on the forward strand.
AAGCGGATCGGCCAATCGGCGGTCCGCACGGCCTCGAGGATCCGGAGGGTGCCCATGCCGGCCGTCTCGGCCGTGAACTCGGGCATCTCGAAGCTGACCTTGACGTGGCTCTGCGCGCCGAGGTTGTAGACCTCTTCCGGCTTGACCCGGTGGAGGTGGCCGATCAGCGACGACGAATCGGTCAGGTCCGCGTAGTGGAGGAAGAGGCGCGTCCCCGCTTCGTGCGGATCTCGGTAGAGATGGTCGATCCGCCACCGGTTGAAGCTGCTGGAGCGGCGAACGAGGCCGTGAACCTCGTAGCCCTTGTCGAGGAGCAGCTCGGCGAGGTAGGAGCCGTCCTGTCCGGTGATCCCGGTGATCAGCGCACGCTTCACGTCTGGGCCATGGTAGGTGCGGCCGAGGGGGTTTGCGACCCGGCCGGTTCGCGGCGGGCGCGGGCCCGGTCCTCGCGCCAGAGCGGGATCGCCGCCACGAGCAGGGCGAAGCCGTGGAACCAGATGATCGGCAGGCTGAGGGTCGCGGCCACCGGGACCGTCCAGCGGCGATCCGTCCGGGCGCCCCACCAGAGGATCACGACCGAGACGACCAGCCGGATCCAGAGGGGAATCGGGATCGGGTAGGCGTGGCCGGGGTCGTAATCGAGGTTGTCGATCATCGTCTGGGCGTACTGTCGCCAGAGGTCGGGCGCGACGGCGAAAGAGACCGCGGCGATCGCGAGGGTCACGCCGACAGCCACGGCGAACCGCCGCCACTCACCCCGGAACGCGAACCACAGCACCCCGACCCCCGGCGAGACCTTCGTCAACAGCAGGAACGCCCAGGCTGCGGGATACCGGAAGCCGAGGACGATCGCGACTCCAAGGAAGAGGTGGATGTTGCCGTGGTACAGCTCGAGGGGGATCGGCGGGAAGGCGAGGAGCAGCAGCCAGGTCCGTCCGGTCAGCCAGATCAGCGCCGCGATCATCGCCGCGAACCACAGGGCGAAGAACAGCTCCCACGGGATGACGTGGAAGATCGCGAACGCCTGACCCGCCGCCGGCGTGTAGCGGAATGCGTCGAGATCGGAGGTGTTGCCGGTCGAGGCGCCGTACAGGTTCGACAGGTCGACAGCCCAGTAGGCATGGGCATCGAACCCGAACAGCGACCGCTCACGGTTAGCCCAGATGATGTACGGCAGCGCGAGCAGGCCGACGATGGTCAGGCCCTGGCGGACCGCTCGCATCCGCGCCGGTCCGAGCCGGGTGGCGAGGTCCTCGAGCCGCTCCGTCACCCTTCCGCGGGCTTCGTGACGCGCCCCAGCCGGCGGTGGATCAACGGGATCCGGAGCAGGTCCCACGCGACGCGTGCCGCGAGCGCCGGCCCGGCCCGCATCCGGGAGCCGCGGCGGTCGGCCCAGGTGATCGGGACGACTTTCATGGAGTAGCCGCGGCGGCGGGCGAGGTAGATCAGCTCGACGTCGAACACGATGCTCGTGATCCGCTGGCGAGCGAAGAGGTCCTGCGCCGCGGCGCGCCGGAATCCCTTGAACCCGCACTGCGTGTCCTGGATCGGCCCGACGACCCACAGCGAGGCGAGGAGATGGAACGCCTTGCCGAGCAGCCGTCGGTAGCGCGGCTGGCTCTTCCGCATGTCGGAGCCGTCGGGCTGGATCCGGCTGCCGAGCGCGATGTCCGCGTCCTCGAGCGCCGCGACGAGCGGCACGAGCATGTCGGGCGGGGTCGCCATGTCGGCGTCGGCGAAGACGACCAGGTCGGACTGGGCGTGGAGCATGCCCGCCCGGACCGCCGAGCCCTTCCCGCCGTGGGGGACGCTGATGACGCGCAGCCCGGCGCCGGCCTTCGGGTCGGCGACCTCGGGCCGGCGACGGACGATGTCCGCCGTGCCGTCGGTGCTGCCATCGTCAACGACGAGGACGGCGACCCGGTCGGGCAGCTGCGCCGCACCCGGCGCGCCCTCGCGGGCGAGCTTGCCTCGACGGCGAAGGTAGCCGAACAGCTCGTCGAGGGCGGGCTCGATCCGGTCGGCCTCGTTGTAGGCGGGCAGGACGATCGTCAGCGAGCCGGTCGCGTCGGAGGCCGCCGTGTCGGAGCCGTTCGTGTCGGAGGCGGTCGAAGCCACGGCGGCAGTCTAGGCCCCGCGACGACCCGTCAAGGGGTCGTGATCGCGACGTTCGGGTCAGACAGCTCGTGCAGGTCGTACTGGTCGCGCGGTCCGAACATGAACGACGGATCGGGCGTGACGCGCGGGAACGAGGCACCGAACAGCGGGTCGAGCAGATCGGGAAAGACGTTGACGAGCGACTCGTCGTCCGGCAGGCCCTCGGGGTGTCCGGGGATCCGGGCCGCGAGCAGTGGGAGGAACCGCAGCCGCACGTCACCGGGCGTCGCCCCGACCCACGATCCGTGATCGCCGAACACGACGATGACTGGCGGCACGGCCGAATGCTGGTCGATGTCGTCGATCGCCCTGATGACGGGCTGCCACAGGGCCTCGACCGAGCCGCTGTACCCGGCGGCGAGCTGCTCATCGGTCTGTCCAGTCGTCTCCGGCATGTCCTCGTAGATCGTGTGGATGTCCGGCGACGTCCGTGGTGAGCCGTCGGCATTGAACACCCAGGGCGGGTGCGGGCTGGGGACGTGGGCGAAGATGAACCGCGGATGCCCGGGCCGCTCGGCGGCGAGCTGGCCGAGGGTGTCCCACGCAGCGTGGATGCGGGCGCGGTACTGGGAGCTGATGAAGTCCGGGGCGGCGAGGTTGAGGAGGTCGCCGAGGATGGTTCGCCGCAGGACCGCGACCTCGAACTCGTTGATCTGGCCGCTCGTGATGAAGCGGTCCGACTCGCGGAGGCTCAATTGGGCGAAGCCGGATGCGATGCCCGCGATCTCGTAGTCCTTCGAGTGGAGGTAGTCGAACAGCGGGTTTTCCTGGACGACCGCGTGGGTCAGCCCGATCTCCGTTTGCCGGTACTTCCCGTCGAGCAGCGGCGCGAGCTGCGGGATGTCCGAGAGCAAGCGCATGTGGAACATCGAGATCACGACCTGGACGGTGATCGGGTAGTTCGTCCGGGCGTGGGTCGACACCGTCAGGCCGCGGGCCTGGAGCGCGTCGAGGAACGGCTGGTCGTCGATGCCGAAGACCTGCTCGAGGGCATCGCTCCGGGCGTACCCGTCGAGGAGGATGAAGTAGATGTCGGGGTCGGCCGGCCCGCTGGCCGGCGGGAAGGCGCGGACCGGTCGGAGCGGCCCTTCCGCCGTGACGGACCGGGCGAGGATGGAGAGCGATCCGAGCTGAGCAGCCTGGATCAGGATCGCGATCGCCACGATCACCGCCATCGCCCGCCCGACCCGGTTGATGGTCGGCCAGGGGAGATGCAGCCGGCCGGGAATCACCCGTCGCTCGACGGCGAAGATCGCGAGGACGATCAGGGCGAGCACGACGATCCGGTTGTCGCCGTCGAGCATCGCGAAGATGGCGATGGCCGCGGCCGGGCCGGCACGAACCGCGTCGCCGAGGAGCAGTCTGACGGCCAGCGTCACGATGAGCCCCAGGACGACCGCCACGAGGAGTGGCCGAAACGACACCCAGACACCGACGCCGCTCGTCGCGACGAGCTGGAAGATGAGGGCGACGCCGACGACCGTCGGATAGACGGGGACCCCTCGGTCGGGTGATCTCCGCTTCTGGGACAAGGGCTCGTCGGCCGTCATCGCCGCCGCGTCATCCGGAAGAGCAGGCGTTGGCTGCCCGGTGTCGGGACCTCGTC
>VBFG01000132.1 GCA_005882635.1 Chloroflexota bacterium
ACGTTGGCGCGCCTTGAGGGTCCGGACCGACCGGAACGACGGGGCAGTCGTGCTCGATTCACGCACGAGCGGTCCGAGTCGGAGGTCGTGGACGCGTCGGGCAGGGATCCGACGTGCTCCAACGTTCTGGCGGTGATCATCTGAGCTGGTCGAAATCCTGGTCAGAAGGCCGCGCGATGGTGACGGACCACCGGCTCGCCGTCCGGCCGGTGCCCAGGCTCGACGACGACCAGGTCGAAGCGGACCGGGAGCCGCGGCGCGTCCGCCGTCTCGAGCCAGCGCCAGGCGGCCTGGTGGAGCCGGATCCGCTTGCGACGATCCACGGTCTCCTCGGCCAGCCCGAAGTCCCGGCGCCCCCGCCGACGGACTTCGACGATCACGAGCTGGCGCGGCGGCCCCGGATCCACGGCGACGATGTCCAGCTCCGCGCGCCCGACGTGAAGCTGGCGGGCAAGGATGGACCAGCCGGCTTCCTGCAGCCGCCGGGCGACCAGGTCCTCCGCCGCGTCACCCTCACGCTGCCTGCTCGTCCGCACGCCGGGAGGTTGACCGCCCGCGCTCATCTGGCGCGTATCGGGGACTTATCCGACCGGCGCCTCGAGCAGCATGAGATCGCCCATGTCGAGCATCGCGTCGTCGGCCATCACCGGGATCGCCTCGCGCTCGAGGATCTCGATCGAGTCCTCCGACGCGTTCGGGTCGGCGAGAAGGTCGAACGCGAGCTGGTCGCCGGCGAGCGTGCGTTGCAGGGCGAGGAACGACCGCCGGTGGAACGGCGTCAGGCCCAGCGCGCGGATGGCATCGCGATGGTCGCGGGTGGCATACCCCTGGTTGTGCTCCCAGCCGTAGCCGGGGTAGCGCACCGCCAGGAGAGTCATCATCCGGTCGCGGACGACCTTGGCGACGACCGACGCGCAGGCAATCGAGTAGACCTTGGCATCGCCGTCGACGACGTTCGTGTACGGGCCGACCTTGGCCTCGAAGCCCACGATCCGGTTGCCATCGACGATCACGTGATCGTGGCCGCCGAGGCGCGCGATCGCCCGGCGCATCGCGAGGTGCGTCGCGTGGTAGATGTTCAGCTGGTCGATCTCGCGGACCGACGCAGCCCCGACGCCGACCGCCACCGCCCTCGCCCGGATGAGCGGCGCGAGCTTCTCGCGCTGGGCCATCGACAGGGTCTTGGAGTCGCGGACGCCCGGGATCCGATGACAGCCCGGCTTCATGATCACGGCCGCGGCGACGACGGCCCCGCAGGTCGGGGCCACGCCGACCTCATCGACGCCCGCGACGCGGAGGTGACCGTCGTTCCAGAGCCGGCGTTCGTAGCGGAGGGTCGGGACGATGACGGCCATCGACCGTCAGGGTAGCCCGTCGGCGTCCTCGCTGCCTCGACCCTCGTGAGTCCGGGGAGACCGGGGCCCGATGGATGCGCCCACAACCGCCCACTTGAGTCTCGGCAAACTCAACCGCGCGAGCGGCTCACTCCATGGTGAAATCGAACGACCCCGGCGGATGCCGGGGTCGGCGGTCGACGTGGCGAAGGATCAGCGGCCGGATCGGCGCTCGCGGAGCGTTGCGGCCTTGCCGACGCGATCGCGCAGGAAGTACAGCTGGGCCCGACGGACCTGACCGTGGCGGACGACCTCGATCTTCTCGATCCGCGGGCTGTGGATCTTGAACGTCCGCTCGACGCCCACCCCGCTCGCGATCCGGCGGACCGTGATCGACCGGGTGATCCCGCCGCCGCGGAGGCGCATGACGATGCCCTCGAACACCTGGATCCGCTCGCGGTTGCCCTCGATGACCTTGGCCGACACCTTCACGGTGTCACCGGACGCGATCTCGGGGAGGTCGGTTCGAAGCTGGTCGGAGACGATCTCGTCGAGGACGTTCACGGAGGCGTTCCTTGTGCAGTCGATGCGGTCGGCGTGGTCATCGGCAGCCGGAAGCCGCAGGAGGGACTCGGGAAGGGACCGAACCAATCGGCCGGCGGCGGAGTATAGCATGACGACCGCGCGCGCCCGCCGCCGGAGGAGGAGTCATCCCGGTGACTCGGGTGCGGACCCTGGGCGCCGCGGTCGCTCCTCGCGCTCCCCGAGCAGGTCCGGCCGTCGCGCGCGCGTCCGTGCCCGTGCCTGCTCCTCGCGCCAGCGTGCGACCGCGCCGTGGTCGCCCGAGGTGAGGATCGCCGGCACGTCCATCCCGCGAAACGCCGGGGGCCGGGTGTACTGCGGGTACTCGAGCATGCCCGACGCGAACGACTCCTCGACCGTCGACGCCTCGTCGATCGCCCCGGGCAGGAGGCGGATGACGGCGTCGATGACGACCAGCGCCGGCAGCTCGCCGCCGGTCAGGACGTAGTCGCCGATGGACAGCTCGAGGTCGACGAGCGAGCGGACTCGGTCGTCGACGCCCTCGTAGCGGGCACAGACCAGGACGAGGTGCGAACGCCCGGCGAGATCGTGTGCGCGTCCCTGGTCGAAGACCTCGCCGCCCGGGTCGAGGAGGACGACCAGCGAGTCATCGCGGCGCACGGCATCGATGCCGGCGGCGATCGGCTCGGGCCGCATCACCATCCCGGCGCCACCGCCATACGGCGCGTCGTCGACGCTGCGGTGGCGCCCGATCCCCCACTGGCGCAGGTCGTGCGTCCGCACGACGGCGATGCCACGCTCCTGGATCCGGCCCGGGATGCTCGCCGCGAGCGGGCCAGAGATCACCTCCGGGAAGAGGGTCAGGACGTCGATCTCGAGCGTCACGACGTCGCCTTCCGCCGCGGTCCGGGGCGGCGACGCGGCGCCTTCGGCCGTTCAGGGTCGCCGGCCCCGCGCCGGGCGCCGGCCGGCGCCAGGTCGAGCGCCGCCGTATCGACGACGATCTCGCCGCGGCGCGGCGCGAAGATCCGGACGAAGTCCCGGACGCCCGGCACGTCGAACTCGCCATAGGGGCCGCCGTCGACCGTATAGACCTCGGCCCCGCCCGAACGGTAAACGTCGCGCACGGTCCCGAGGACCTCACCGGTCGTCGACGTCACCGTCGTCCCGATCACCTCGTGCCAGAAATAGGCGCCCCGGGGCAGCGCCGCCGCGGGCCCGGCCTCGATCTCGAGGTAGGCGCCGACGAGTGCCTCGGCGGCGGCCCGGTCGGCGACCTCCCGGAACTGGATTCGCCAGCCCGGCCCGTCGGCGACCGCCGATGACCAGGTCACCGTCAGTGGCTCGTCGGAGCCCTCACGGTGGAGCATCGAGCCCGGCGCGTAGCGCTCCTCCGGCCGGTCGGTCAGGATCTCCACGCGGACGATGCCGCGCAGTCCGTGGGCACCCCGGACGAGCGCGACGACGAGTCGCTCTTCAATATCCGTCAGTCGAGGATCTCGAGCGAGACGGGCTCGCCGTCACGGGCCGCGGTCACCTTGAGCAGGGTCCGCAGCGCCTTCGCGACGCTCCCGTTGCGGCCGATGACCTTGCCCATGTCGTCCTCGGCGACGTGGAGCTCGATGACGGTTCCGCCCTGGTCCTGGACGACCTCGACCTTGACCGCGTCGGGGTCGTCGACGAGCGACTTGGCGACGTATTCGACCAGATCCGATGCTGCCATTGGAGTCCCTACTTCTTCTCGGCCGGCAGGACGCCGGCGGTGCGGAGGAGACGGACGACCGTGTCGGACGGCTGGGCGCCCTTCGCCAGCCAGGCCTTGGCCTTGTCGGCGTCGATGCTCAGCTCGATCGGCTCGGTCCTGGGGTTGTAATGGCCGATCGTCTCGATCGCCCGACTGTCACGCGCTGCTCGGGCGTCGGCGACGACCACCCGATAGGTCGGCTGCTTCGTCGCGCCCACGCGCGTCAGCCGGATCCGGACTGCCATGTGCTCTGGGTTCCTCCTCCTGGATGGACCGCCGGCGGCTGGGGCCGCCGGCCGGTTGAATGGGTTGGTGGTGCGAGCGCAGCGTGCTAATGCACCGTGCTAATGCACCGTGAGGGCGCCGGTCGAGTGATCGACCGAGCCGTCCTTGCGGGTGGCCTGGACGATCGCGTCGAACGGCGCCAGGTACGGCTGGACCTCCTTCTCGTAGAAGGCCCACTTGTCGGCCGGGATCGCCGATTGGGCGAGCGGCTCGATCAGGCGGCGGATCGCCGCGAGGTCGACGAAGGAAGCCGTGATGTTCTCCGCGCCGACCCGATCGAGGAGCGCCTTGAACCGCGCGTCGTCGGCGAGCGAGTGGCCGGGACCCGCGTCGAGGACCGACGCGACGAAGTCGCGCCCGTAGCCGAGCACGGTCACGTCGGCGTTCGTCGCCCAGGCGAACTCCGCCTTGTAGCCCGGCGGCAGGCCGGCCGAGTCGATGCCGGACATCGCGCTGAAGTCGAGGATCGTGATCTTCGTCCCGTTGTGATCCTCGTCGCGGACCGTCATCCCGGAATTCGCCCCGCCGATGGCCACGAACCCGCGGATCGTCGTGAGGAGCCGATCGGCCGCTGCCGCGTCGCGGGGCTTGATCACGAGGCCCCCACCGATCGTCGTTCCGTCTTGACTGGGGGCCACGACGAACGCCGTGTCGCCCCACCAGCCGAAGACCGAATCGAACCCGCCGATGATGCTCAGGGTCTGGTCGAACTGGTCGAAGAACGGCTTCGTCTCCGGCAGCGCCCGGAACCTGGCGATCACGGCGGTCAACGACGGGCCGACGTCGTGCGTGTCGACGTAGGCGACCGTATTCGCCGGGACGTGGCCGAGCAGGTCGCTCGGCTCGTTCTTCGCCTCGTACCCGATGTCCCACGCCGGGCCGGTCGACGTCGTGACGAGTGCATCGTCCTCGAACCGGCCGATCGTGGCCGTCCACGGCGGGATCATCGCGAGCAACGTCTCGTCGATCTGGGTGCCCTCGAGCGTGCCCGGCGACGCCGACGCGATGAGCTTCGCCAACCCGCCGAGATAGGCCTTCGTCCGCGTCACGCTCATCACCGCGTAGTCGCGATCGACCGTCGCCAGCGCCGCCTTGATGTCCGGGTCCTGGCCGAGGGCGCCGTTGCCGCCGCTGTCGACCGCCGCCTTCACGTCGCCTTCGCTGCCGGCAAGGAGCACCTTGTCGGTGACTGCGAGGACGAACCCCGGTCGGTCGGCATTCTGGAAGAGATCGGCCCCGGAGTACGTCGTCCGGTTCAGCGATGCGACGTCGCCGGTGCTGCTGACCCAGTCGAGCGCCTTCGCCCGGTTCGTGACCGTCGCGACGATCAGGATGGGCTGATTGGGACCTTTCGCCAGCGGGCCGCCTGCGAGTGCGCCCAGCGAGCTCGGCAGGCCCTGCCCGATGCCGATCTGGCCACCGAACCACGGCTGGATGTTGCCGGTGTAGGTCTGCTTTCCCTCGGTCACCCAACGGACGATCCGGTCGTACACGTCCTCGACCTTCGGGTTGATCTGGGCCTGGTCGGCGAACCCCGGGAACTCCCCGTTGTGGAGGAACGCCGCGAGCTTCTGCTGCTGGTCGCCCGGCAGGTCGAAGCGGGCCTCCGTGTAGGAGTACATCGAGGCCGGCATGTACCCGAGCGCCACCGATGACGGCGGCCGAGCGCCGGCGAGCGAGACGATGATCGCCGTGGCGGCAAGGACCACGACGATGCCGGCGATGGCGAGGACCCAGCGAAGCGGTGCTCGACCGCTGCCGGACGTGCCCGCGGGGGTCGCCGAGACGGGCACCTGGCCCGAGAGCTGGTTGGGGGTCGGCGCACCGGTCGTCGGCGTCGCGCCGAGGTCCTCGATCGTCGTCTCCTCGGGCGGGCGTGGCTCGGTCATCTCCGTCCCCTCTTAGCGCCGGCCGACCAGGCCGGACATCGCGGCTCGGCGGCCGCCGCCTGCGCTGAGCTGCTTCATCAGCTTCGACAGCTCGGCGTATTGCTTGATCAGCCTGTTGACCTCGGTCAGGTCGGTTCCGGCGCCGGCCGCGATCCGGCGCCGGCGTGACCCGTTGAGGATCGCCGGGTCACGCCGCTCGCGCGGCGTCATCGCCCGGATGATGGCCTCGACCCGGCGCAGCTCGCCGCGATCGACGGCAGCCTGCGCCTCCTTCGCCATCCCGCCCATCCCCGGGATCATCGACATCAGCTGACCCATTGGTCCCATCTTCTGGACCTGCTGGATCTGCTCGAGGAAGTCCTCGAGCGTGAACTGCGACTTCCGGAGCTTCTCCTCGATCTTCGCGGCTTGCGATGCGTCGACGTGCTCCTGGGCCCGCTCGACAAGAGTCATCACGTCCCCCATCCCGAGGATCCGGCCGGCCAGGCGGTCGGGATGGAAGACCTCGAGGGCGTCGGTCTTCTCGCCGGTTCCCATGAACTTGACCGCGAGGCCGCTCACCGCGCCGATCGACAGGGCGGCGCCGCCACGAGCGTCGCCGTCGATCTTGGTCAGGATCAGACCCGTCAACGGGACGGCGTCGTGGAACGCGGTGGCGACGTTGACGGCCTCCTGGCCGGTCATCGCGTCGACGACGAGGAGCGTCTCGATCGGCTTGACCGCCGCGTTCACGGCGGCGATCTCGTCCATCAGCGCCTGGTCGACCGTCAGGCGGCCGGCAGTATCGAGGATCACGACATCCCTCGTGAGGCGGCGGGCGGCGTCGACTCCGGCGCGGGCGATCTCGACCACCGGCGTGCCCACCGGCGCTCGATGGACGGGGATGTCGAGGGCCTTGCCGAGGGTTTCGAGCTGGTCGGCGGCCGCGGGCCGGTAGGGATCCGCCGCGACGAGGAGCGGGCGGCGGCCCTGGCGGACCAGGTGCCGGGCGAGCTTCGCCGCCGTGGTCGTCTTGCCCGAGCCCTGGAGGCCGACGAGCGAGACGACCGCCGGGTTGCCCTGCAGATGGAACGTCCGATCGCCGACGCCCAGGAGCTCGACCAGCTCGTCATTGACGATCTTCACGATCTGCTGGCCGGCAGTGAGGCTCTGGAGGATCTCGGCGCCGACGGCCTTCTCCCGGACGCGGCCGACAAAGTCCTTGACGACCTTGAAGTTGACGTCGGCCTCGAGGAGCGACAGGCGGATCTCGCGCATCGCGGCGTCGACGTCCGCCTCGCTGACGCGGCCACGGCCGGTCAGCTCGGAGAGCGTCTTGCGCAGGCGTTCGCTGAGGCTATCGAACACGGTCGAGGTCGGGCTCCGTCGAAGTGGAGGACCGGGGCCGACGCGCGGAGGCGGCGGCTTCCGGGTGGTGCGCGGGTTCTGACGCACCGAGGCGGCCGAAGTGTAGCGCACGGCCGGCGGAACCCGGGCTCGACCGAGATGGCCGCGTCGGCGATGCTTCCGCCATGGACGGCTCGTTCCTGGCGTTCCTCGGCGTCTCGGCGGTCGTGATCGTGACGCCCGGTCAGGACACGGCGTTGACCATCCGGAACACGCTCGCCGGAGGGCGGCGGGCCGGGCTCGCGACGGCGCTCGGCGTCGTGACCGGGCAGTCGTGCTGGACGCTCGCCGCGAGCGTTGGGCTCACCGCGTTGCTCGTCGCGTCCGAGCCCGCCTTCGCGGCGGTCCGGCTGCTCGGCGCGGCCTACCTGGTCTGGCTCGGCGTGCGCTCCATCCGGGCGGCGATCCGCGGCGCGACCGATCACGGGTCCGCCGGGATGGCGACGGGGCGATCCCGCGGCCGGGACACCTGGCGGCAGGGCCTTCTCAGCAGCCTCGGCAACCCGAAGCTCGCGGTGTTCTTCTCGAGCCTGCTCCCGCCGTTCGTTCCGATCGGCGCGGCGCCACTGCCGACGATGATCGGGCTCGGTGCCGTGTTCGCATCGATGACCCTTGCCTGGCTGTCCGCCTATGCGGTCGTCGTCGCCCGCGTCGGCGATCGCCTCCGCGGCGGCCCGCTGCGCCGGGCGCTCGACGCGGTCATGGGCGCCGTCCTCGTCGCGTTCGGCGGCCGACTGGCGATCGAGCGCAGGTAGCCGCGGTCGCGAGCGGCCTTCAGGCGAACAACGCGGCGACGAACGCGTCGGGGTCGAACGGCAGCAGGTCGCCGATCCCCTCCCCCACGCCGACGAATCGGACCGGCACCGCGAGGTCGTGCTCGATCGCGAAGACGATGCCGCCCTTGGCGGTCGAATCGAGCTTGGTCAGGACGATCCCGGTCAGCCCGACGGCGTCGTGGAACGCCTTCGCCTGCTGCAGCCCGTTCTGGCCGGTGGTCCCGTCGAGGACGAAGAGCGTCTCCGGCTCCGCGCCGGGCAGCCGCTTGTCGACGATCCGGCGGATCTTCGACAGCTCGTCCATCAGGCTCGACTTCGTGTGGAGGCGTCCGGCGGTGTCGGCGATCACCAGGTCTGCGCCACGGGCGACCGCCGCGTCGATGGCGTCGTAGACGACCGCACCAGGATCCGCTCCCGGCGCATGCGACACGACCTGGACGCCGGCCCGGTCAGCCCAGATCAGGAGCTGGTCGATGGCCGCGGCGCGGAACGTGTCGGCGGCAGCGAGGAGCACCGTCCGCCCCTCGGCGGTGTAACGCGCCGCGAGCTTGCCGATCGTCGTCGTCTTGCCGGTCCCGTTAACGCCCACGATCAGGACGACCGCCGGACGGCCGACGGCAGCCGATCGCGGCTCCCAGGCGCCGCCACGCGGGACGAGGAGGCTCGCCAGCTCGGCCCGGACCGCCGCCTCGGCACCGCCCGGATCGCGACGCTGTCGGGCCCGCTCGACGATCTCCATCGACAGGGCGGCACCGACATCGCCCGCGATCAGCGTCTCTTCGACGTCGTCCCAGGCCGGCCCGCCAGGTCCATCGCCGAGATAGTCGCGGAGGCGCGACATGAAGCCGCCGCGCGTCCGCTCGAGACCGTGCTCGAGACGAGCCTCGGCGTCACCGGGCCGGAAGGCGTCCGGGTCGTCGTCATCGAAGCCGGCGAACAGCGGGCGGTCGAACGCCGGTTGCGGGTCCGAACCGCCGGCCGCCTCGCCGGGAGCGTCAGTCGACGTGTCCGGGTCCGCCGCGACCTCGTCGCGCCGGCGCCGCCGGAACATCAACCGACCTCGGCCAGGGCGTCCGCCTCATGCCCGTTCGCGCCGTTCGCGTCGACGTCGACCGGGAGCCCTTCCGCCCGCTGCCGATCGGCGATGGCCTGGGCCTCATCGAGGCGGAGGCTGATGACCCGACTCACCGAGTCGTCGCCGACGGTCACGCCATAGAGGGCGTCGGCCACCTCGATCGTGCCCCGGTTGTGGGTGATGATGATGAACTGGGTGCTGGCAGCCAGGCCGCGCAACGCGTCGGAGAACCGGCCGACGTTCGCCTCGTCGAGCGCCGCGTCGACCTCGTCGAGGACGCAGAACGGGACCGGTCGGACCTCGAGCATCGCGAACAGGAGCGCAACCGCCGTCAGGGCCCGCTCGCCACCCGACAGCATCGCCAGCGCCTGGGCCTTCTTGCCCGGGGGTCGGGCCACGATCTCGACCCCGGTCGCGGCGAGGTCCGTCGGGTCGGTCAGCGACAGCCGGGCGAAGCCGCCCCCGAACAGCTGCTGGAATCGCGCGTCGAACGCGGTTTCCAGCGCGGCGAAGGTCGTCCGGAACTGGTCGGCGATCATGCCGTTCAGCTCGGCGATCAGCTGACGGGTCTTGTCGATCGCGTCGCGCAGGTCGCGCGCCTGCGTCTCGAGGCCCTCGAGCCGCTGGCGGAGGCCGTCGTACTCCTGGACGGCGAACGGGTTCGCGGCGCCGAGCTCGTGGTAGCGGCGGCGCAGCGTCGCGAGGCGACCGGGGCTCGGGGCGTCGGCGATCGGGGGTTGGGCCCCCCAGCGGGCCGCGACGACCTCGAGGGCGGCCTCGAGCGCGGCCGCGTCGTCCGGCTCGGCCGCTTGGTCCGCGTCGGACGATCGGTTCGAGTCGGTGGCCAGGCCGGGTCCGACCGCGACCGGCACGATCCCGGCCTCTGCCTCCAGCCGGCTGCGCCCGAGCTCCCCGAGCCCGGCAAGCTCGACGAGGAGCTGCTCGCGCAGCGAATCGCGCCCGAGACGAGCCTCCAGATCGGCTCGATCGGCGGCCCGCAGCCGGTCGTCCGCGGCCCGAAGCCGGTCACGGGCGGCGGCCGCGTCGCGCTCTGCGGTCCCGAGCCGGTCGCGATCGGCAGCGTCAGCAGCGCGGAGGTCCCCGAGCGCCGCGGCCGCGGAAGCTTCGTGGCTGGTCGCGGTCGCCAGCTCGACCGCGATGCCTCGTCGCTCATCGGCGAGGCGGTCCTCGCGCTCGCCCAATGCGACGACCTCGCGGTCGATCCGGGCGAGGCGCGCCTCCTCGAGGGCGACCGTTGCTTCCGCGCGCGCCCGGCGTGCCTCACGCGATCCGCCGCGATCCGGCGGACGTCGTTCGTCGAGTCCTCGCTCGTGTCGCGGTCGTCGCCGACCTTCCGACGGCCGTCGCGCTCCAACCGGACCTGCCGCCCGGCTGGTCGCTGGTCACGCGCGACGGTCAGGCCGTCGTCGGCGAGCTCGCCGTCCGAGGTCGACTGCCGCGCCGCGAGCCGATCGCGGCGCGAGCGGAGATCAGCCGCTCGCGCGTCCCACGCCGCGACCGCCGCTTCATCCGCGGGAAGCGCGGGCGCCCCGTTCGAGCCCGCCGCCGCCCAGGGACCGACGGCCTCCATCGCCGTCAGTCCGTCGCGGGCGCGCTCGACGTCCGCCTCGAGCCGGGCTAGCTGAGCGCCGTGCCAGCCCGCCTCGCGAGCGATCGTCTCGAGCTCGCGCGCGGCGGACCGCTCGGCCTCTTCCGCCCGGCGTCGCTCGGCAACGGCGCATGCCTCGGCGCTCGACGCCACGTCCAGCGTAGCCCGCGCGCCCTCCGCGAGAGCGATCGCGGATTGGGCCGCGGAAGCGGTGGCCGACGCCTCCCCGTCGAGACGGGCGACCTCGGCGCGCAGCCGGTCGGCGTCGGCGCGACGGTCGTGCGGCGTGTCCGCCCGACCGAGACGGACGGCGAGCTCGCCGACGACGGCCTGACCGTCGCGCGTGACCAGCGACCAGCCGGGCGGCAGGTCCGGTTGGAGCGCGACGGCCGTCGGAAGGTCGGCGACGACCGCGACACGAGCGAGGACTCGACGAACGACGTCCGCCGGATCGCGGCGGATCGCGTCGCCGAGCGGAGAGCCGCCGACGGACCCGAGACGGTCCAGGAACCGGCGCGTCGCGGCATCCGCCTGGCCGCGCGGCGCGGTGACTCGCTCGCGGACGACGAGCGTGCCGCGCTCCGCGGCGAGCGCCTCGGCCGCGGCCGCGTCGATCACGTACGCGCGCGCGAGCTCCTCGAGCGCCGCCTCGACCGCGTCGCGCAGCCCGGGATCGACGACCAGGTCGTCGTCCAGCCGGCGGCCGCCACGCCGGCGGGCGGCTCGGGCGATCGGCCGCTCCTCGTCCTCGCGCAGCCGCGCATCCACCGAATGGAGATGCGCCTCGGCCGCCGCCAGGCCGGCCGCAGCTCGCGCCGCCTCCTCATCGGCGGCGCGCCTCCGCGCCTCCGCGTCGGCCGCCGCCGCGCGAGCGGACTCACGGGCCAGGGTGGCTGTGTCCGCGGCAGCGGTCGCTGCCGCCAGCGCGGCGCGCGACTCGTTGACGTGGCGTTCGAGCTCGTCCCGGCGCCCGTCGACGACCGCGGCCGCGGCGTGCTCCGCATCTCGCTGTCGAACGGCTTCCGCCAGCCGCCGCCGGGCCGTCTCGGCCTCGGCCTGGCGGGCCGCCTCGGCTCGGCGGATCGCGGCCGCTTCTTCGCCGCGCGCCCGGCTGGCCGCTCGCAGGGACGTCAGCTCGGCGGTGGCATCGGCGAGGAGCCGGTCCGCCTCGGCGAGGTCCGCGTCGAGGTCCAGGTCGGGCGGCGGGATCGGGATGGGGAGACCACGTCGCTGGTCGGCGAGCGACGCCTCGGCGGCGGCGCGCTCATCGGCGAGCCGCGCCCGGTCGCGTCCGACCGCCTCGAGGTCTCCGTCGAGGCGCGCCTCGCGCAGCCGGAGCTCGGTCATCGTCGACCGCGCGGCCTCGTGGACCGCCAGGCGCTCACCCTCCGTGGCCGC
>VBFG01000125.1 GCA_005882635.1 Chloroflexota bacterium
CGGCGACACACTCGCCCTGGGCGACATTGCTCACGTAGCCGCCGTGATTGCAGTTCGTGCCGCCGGTCCGGTCGCTCTGGGCCGCCTCGCTCACCGAGATCGTGCCGTCGCCGTTCAGGTCGACCGCTGCCTCGGCGGCCGCCGCAGCCACCGGGTCGGCGACGACGACGACGTCGGTCTGGCATTGGTCGTCGACCCCGTTTCCGTCGAGGTCTTCGAACGTCGCGGTCGTGTCGGCGACCGGCGCCGCCGGTTGCGTCGGTGGGCTGACAACCGCGGTGAGCACCGTCGCGCCGGCGACGACGCCGGCCAGGGTCAGGGCGAGGGCGAGGCCTCCGCCACCCGCGAACGACATGGATCGAGCGCGCGCGAACATCGTGTACTGCTCCTCGCCCCCGGACTGATGAGTGCTGGACCGGCAGAACGCCGGCACGAATGAACGCTGGTCAGTGTCGGTCGAAGACGCGGCAGATCGACCCGTACGATCGTCCGGGGCGGAGGACCGCGACAGCTCCGTCGCGGGCGGTTGAGAGTGCTCCCGGGGGGTCGGCTGTGGTTCGCCCGGTGTGGCCGGACAACGCCGTCTGCGTCGCCGGGTCAGTCGTCGTCGGCGTCTGGGCCCTCGGCGGGGACCTCGGGATCGGGATCGCGGCCGACTTCCGCGCTCGTTGACCGGCACGTCTCGGGGTCGAACCCGTTGCGGGCGAGAAGCGCATAAGCGCGCTGTCGCCGCGCCCGCGGGTCCGCGATCCGGTCGATGGTCCGGGCATGTCGTGCCAGGAGCTTCCGAGCGGCGGCCTGGTCGGCGTTGGGCGGCGGGCCGTCCGCTGGCGGCGGCGCCTCGCCGTCCCAACGGGCAGCCGCGTTCCGCCGCGCCCGAAGCGTGGCCGCGATCGTCTGGGCGTCGATCCCCATCTGCCGCAGCTCGACGATCAGGGCGTGCTCGCCGCGCGGGTGGGCCCGATCGCGGGACTCGACCCACTGCGCCGCGAACGCGGCGTCGTCGAGCATCCCGAGCTCGATGAGCCGGGCGATCGCGCCCTCGACCAGCTCCGCCCGATAGCCGGCCCGTCCGAGCCGCCGTCGGACCTCGGCCATCGACCGTGGCCGAGCCTCGAGGAACCGGGCCGCGGCGTCCAGGACGATCGCGGGGTCGTCGATCGCCGCCCGCTCGGTCCGCCGCTCCTCGACCGACTTCCGGTCCCGTCGGCCGGCCATCTCAGAAGGGCTTGGCGAGCATCAGGACGAGGACCGTGCTGGTGACGAACAGCTCGTAACCGTGGGCCGCCCGCGTCACCGGATCGTGCCAGGCGGCCATGAGCTCCGGCGTTACGTGGTCCCGGGCCGTCGCCTCGGCGAGCGCGGCTTCGAAGACCTTGCCGCGCGGGATGAAGACGAATCGCGGCAGCGGTGCCGCCGAGAGGACGAGGACGATCGAGGCGAAGAGCCAGTCGACCGGCGCTCCCTGGAGCGGCCCGAACAGCGGCCGCCCCTGGGAGATGGCGCTGGCGATCCCGAGGAGACCGCCGATCGTTCCGATGACGATCACGATCCATTCGAATGGCGCGGCGGCCTTCGTCAGCGTCCGCATCGCGGCCAGCGTCTCCGCCTTCGCCGCCAGCCCGAGGACGATCCAGCGGCCGAACAGGCCGCCGAAGAAGACGATGCCGAGGACGGCGTGGGCGAGGACGATCAGGCCGGTCACGGCATCGACTTATTCCGCCTCTTCGATGCCCTCCACGGGCAGCTCGATCTCATTGATCTTGCCGCGGATCCGCTGGTCGATGGTCGCCGCGATGTCCGGATTGCTCTTCAGGAAGTCCTTGGCGGCCTCCCGACCCTGGCCCAGCCGCGTCTCCTCGAAGGTGAACCAGGCGCCGGTCTTGTTGACGATGCTCATCGCGACGCCGACGTCGAGCAGACCGCCCTCGCGCGACACGCCTTCGCCGTACATCACGTCGAACTCCGCGACGCGGAACGGCGGGGCCACCTTGTTCTTCACGACCTTGACCCGGACCCGGTTGCCGACCGACTCGGTCCCGGTCTTGATCGTCTCGATCCGGCGGATGTCGAGCCGGACGGTGGCATAGAACTTCAGGGCCCGGCCGCCCGGGGTCGTCTCGGGATTGCCGAACATGACCCCGATCTTCTCCCGGAGCTGGTTCGTGAAGACCAGCGCGGTGTTCGACCGGGAGACGGCGCCGGTCAGCTTCCGCAGCGCCTGGCTCATCAGCCGAGCCTGGATGCCGACGAAGCTGTCGCCCATCTCGCCCTCGATCTCGGCCCGGGGGACGAGGGCCGCCACGGAGTCGACGACGACGCAGTCGACGCCGCCCGAGCGGATGAGCGTCTCGGTGATCTCGAGGGCCTGCTCGCCGGTGTCGGGCTGGCTGACGAGGAGCTCGTCGACGTTGACCCCGCAGGCACGGGCGTAGCCGGGGTCGAGCGCGTGCTCGACGTCGATGAAGGCGGCGACGCCGCCCCTCCGCTGGGCCTCGGCGATGACGTGCTGGCAGATCGTCGTCTTGCCCGACGACTCGGGGCCGAAGATCTCGGTGATCCGGCCGCGCGGGATGCCGCCGACGCCGAGGGCGAGGTCGAGGGCGATCGAACCGGTCGGGATCGTGTCGACCGCCTGCCGCTCGGCCGAGCCGAGCTTCATGATCGAGCCCGTGCCGAACTGCTTCTCGATCGCCTGGATCGCGGCCGCCACGGCCTTGCCGCGCTCCGCCTGAGCTCGATCCGCGGCTCGATCGCCGCCGTTCCGCTCGTCCACCGTCCGCTCGCCGGTCAACGCCATGGGTCCGTCACGCTCCTGTCGATCATCGGGCGTACCGACAGGTCACGCTCCCGGGCGGGACCTCGGACGATCAGCCCTCGTCGGCCTGTTCCTCGTCGTCCCAGCGTGGCTTGCGCGGCTTCCGGATGAGCTCCGCCTGCATCGGCGGCGGCTCCGACAGCGACGTCAGCTTCGGCTGGCCCGACTTGTCCTTCGGCTTCTTCTTCGCTTCGCGGTGAGGACGATCTCGTGAGCCCATCCTTGCTCCTCCGCGTTGGGACGCAGGCTACCGAATGGCCATTCACGCGGACTGCTCCGCGGCTTCACTGCCAGTTCCGCGTCCTGCACGCGCGGCCAGCCTCGGCAGCTCAGCGGGGAAGGTTCCGGACGTCACGGCGGCGCGGATCCTGGCCATGAAGTCTAGGGTGAAGGTCAGGTTGTGACAAGTCGCGAGACGGTACGCGAGGAGCTCGTCGGCGCGCAGCAGATGGGCCAGATAGGCCCGCGAGAAGGTCCGGCAGAGGAGGCACGGGCAGTCGGCCTGGACCGGCTCCGGATCGTCGAGGAAGCGCCGGTTGCGGAGGTTCAGCCGGCCGCCTTCCTCCCTGTCGCCCGGCACCCACAGCTGGCCGTTCCGGGCGACCCGCGCCGGGAGGACGGAATCGAACAGGTCCACTCCCCGGTGAACCGCCTCGAGCAGGTCCGCCGGGGAACCGAGGCCCATCAGGTAGCGGGGCCGCGGATCGTCCGCCAGCTCCGCCACCGCGACGTCGATCGTCGCACCTCGCTCGGTCGGCGTCTCGTCGCCGGCCAGGCCCCCGAGGCAGATCCCGTCGAACGGCAGCGACGCGACGAACCGGCTGCTCTCGGCGCGGAGATCGGGCTCGAGGCCACCCTGGACGATCCCGAACAGGGCCTGGTCGGTCCGCGTGTGCGCGGCCAACGAGCGTTCCGCCCAGCGGTGCGTCCGGGCAGTCGCGTCCGCCACGACCGCTCGCGGTGAGGACGGGAAGACGGGCTGGTCGAAGGCGACGGCGATGTCCGAGCCGAGCGCCTCCTGGACGCCGATCGCGAGCTCCGGCGTGAAGCGATGGGTCGAGCCGTCGAGGTGGCTGCGGAACGTGACCCCGTCGTCGTCCACGATCCGCAGGTCGCCAAGGGACACGACCTGGAAGCCGCCCGAGTCGGTCAGGATCGGGCGATCCCAGGCCATGAACCGATGGAGCCCGCCGAGCCGGGCGATCCGCTCGTGGCCCGGCCGCAGATACAGGTGATAAGTGTTGCTGAGGATGATCGACGCGCCGACGGCCGCGAGATCAGCCGGGTCGAGCGCCTTGACGGTGGCGTTCGTGCCGACCGGCATGAACTGTGGCGTCTCGACGACGCCGTGGGTCAGCTCCAGCCGGCCGACGCGGGCGCGGGTCGAGCCGTCCGCCGGCGGCGGGACGTCGACGGTGAACCTGGCGGCGCCGGTCACGCTCAGCGCCGGTTGATCAGGGCGAGGATGACCGAGACGATCACGGAGACCACGACCATCGTCCCGAGCGGGATGTAGATCGTCGTGTTCTCGCGCTCGATCACGATGTCGCCCGGCAGGTGGCCGAGGATCGGGATCCGGGGCCCGAGGACGATCACGATCCCGAGGACGGCGATCACCGCCCCAAGCACGACCAGGGCCCAGCCGATGCCGTCGAAGCCGCTCACCCCGTCACCCCTGGCCGGCACCCTCGTCTCCCGGGTCCGGTGGGGCATCCCACAGGCTCGGCATGTCCGAGTCGCCGCGGCGCGGCGGCGGGATCTCGTAGCCGAGCCGCGCCAGGTGGGCGCGAGCGGCCTCGGTCGCGATCCGGCCCTGGGGCGTCCGGTCGAGGAACCCGAGTCGGAGCAGGAACGGCTCGTAGACGTCCTCGATCGTCTCGACCTCCTCGGCGAGGACCGCCGCCAGCGCCTGCACCCCGACCGGCCCCGAGGCGAACTTCTGGATGATCGAGGCCAGCAGCTTGCGGTCGGTCGAGTCGAGGCCCTCGTCGTCAATCTCCATCTGGCGCATGGCCGCCTTGGCCGTCGCCTCGTCGACGCGGCCGTCGCCATGGACCTGGGCGTGGTCGCGGGTCCGCTTGAGGAGCCGGTTGACGATGCGCGGCGTCCCCCTACCGCGCCGGGCGATCGCTCGGGCGGCCGACTCGTCGATCGGGACCTCGAGGATCCGGGCCGACCGCTCGACGATCGCGGCTAGGTCGTCCTCCTCGTAGAAGTCGAGCCGGTACGTCGCCCCGAACCGGTCGCGGAGCGGGGAAGAGATTCTCCCCGCGCGGGTCGTCGCACCGACGACGGTGAACGGCTTGAGACTGAGCCGGAGGCTCCGCGCGCTCGGTCCCTTGCCGATCATCACGTCGAGGGCGAAGTCCTCCATCGCCGGGTAGAGGATCTCCTCGACGGCCCGGTTGAGTCGATGGATCTCGTCGATGAACAGGACGTCGCGCTCGTCGAGCGCGGTGAGGATCGCGGCCAGGTCGCCGGCCCGTTCCACGGCGGGCCCGCTCGTATACCGGACGTTGACCCCGAGCTCGCGGGCGATGATCGTCGCCAGCGTCGTCTTGCCGAGGCCGGGCGGCCCATAGAGGAGGACGTGATCGGCCGCCTCTCCCCTCCCCTTCGCCGCGGCGAGCAGGACCGAGAGGTTGGCCTTGACCTCGCGCTGGCCGATGTATTCGTCGAGCGTCCGCGGCCGGAGCGCGCCCTCCACGACCCGATCCGTCTCGTCGATCAAGTCCGGGGCGAGGATCCTCGACAGGTCGTCGTCCATTCGGCTGAGCGTACCACGGTGGGGGCGGCTTTCGCACGGATGTTCGATCCGGAGCGGCGCGAACCGCGGCTGCGGAATCCCCACCCGGCGGGTAGGACTTCGGTCCAGAATGACCCGCGATGCGACTGTCCCGCCGCTCCGAGTACGGCATCCGCGCACTGGTCGACCTCATCCGCCAGAACGAAGCGAGGCCGATGTCGCTCGCGGCCCTCGCCGAGCGCAACAACCTCCCGCCGAAGTTCCTCGAGCAGATCCTGTCGACCCTCAAGCGCGGCGGTATCGTCCGGACCACGCTCGGCGCGCACGGCGGCTACGGCATCGCGGCCGACCCGACCACCGTCACCGTCGGCCGGGTCATCCGGCTCCTCGACGGTGCGCTGGCTCCCCTGCCCTGCGTCAGCCTTCGCTACTACGAGCGCTGCTCGTGCCCGGACGAGGCGACGTGCGCGCTGCGCGACGTCATGCTCGACGTCCGCGACGCGATGCTGGCCATCCTCGACCACGAGACCCTCGCCGAGCTCGCCGCCCGCGAGGGCCGCGCGTCGATCGACCCGCACGGCATCCACGCCGACGCGCTCGCCGGTCGCCGTCCCTGACCGTGTCTGACGTCAGTCGCGGAGCAGGCTCCGCAGCGCCGCCTTGACCCGGTCCTCGAGCGTCCCGCCGATCGTCGCGTCGGCCAGCGCGATCCGTGACGCCTCGCGCGCCTCGGCCAGCGAGTAGCCCAACGCCTGGAGCGCCGCGACGACCTCGCTCTCGGCGGCGCCGATCCCGGCGACTCCCGGCACGGCGGCCGCGGCGATCCCGGCCGCGGCGACCTTCTCCTTCAGCTCGAAGATGATCCGGTCGGCCAGCTTCTTGCCGATCCCGGGGATCGACACGAGCACGGCCTGGTCCTGGGCCATGATCGCGAGCTGGAGGTCGGGCGTGGGCCGCGACCCGACGATCGCCAGCGCGGCCTTCGGGCCGACGCCCGTCACGGTCAGCAGCAGCGTGAAGAACCCGAGGTCCTCGGCGTTCCGGAACCCGAACAGCGCCTGCTGGTCCTCGCGGACGAGGTGATACGTGTGGAGCTTGATCGTCGATCCGGGCTGGGCGGTCGACAGGATCGCCGGGGCCGCGAACACGCGGTAGCCGATCCCGCCGACCTCGACGACGAGCGAGTCGAACGCGACCGCGCCGACGCGACCCTCGACCGAGGCGATCACTTGTCGAGTCTCCGCCGAATCCCGCCAGACGTCCGCCGGGGGAACCTTGGGCTGTCTCGAACGGCATCCCCGACCACCTCGACCGATGACGTTAACCGTCTGCGGCTAATTCGGTCCGCCATCCGGCCCACGAAGGGCTCGCAGCCGTCGTTCTGAGTGCCGAAGGTTCCGCAGAGGGTCATCTGGCAGGATCGGCCGCGCGTCGCGACGTCATCGGTGGCCGGAGCCGCCCCGCGCCTCCCGGGCGAGGGCGTCGCGGACCGCCCGCTCGTATGGTGATGGGCCGCCACGGTCGATCGGCGCCGCCGCCGAACGATCCAGCACGGCCGCACCGTCGACCCGGGTCGACCGGCCGACCTGGCCGAGCCCGTTGGCGATGCAGACCGCGATCGCGAGCGCGTCGGACGCGTCGTCCGGCGTCGGCCGGGCCGCCATCCCGAGCACGACCTGGACCATCCGCGCGACCTGCTCTTTGTCGGCGGCGCCGTAGCCGGCGACGGCGCTCTTCACCTCGTTCGGCGTCGCCTCGCGGACCGGGATCCCGGCCTCCGCGGCCGCCAGCAGGACCACGCCCCGGGCATGCCCCACGGCCATCGCGGTCTGGGCGTTCCGCGAGAAGTAGACGCGCTCGACGGCGACCACGGCCGGGTCGTGGTCCGCGATGAGCGACCGGACCGTCGAGTGGATCGCCACCAGCCGCTCCCCGAGCGGGAGGTCGGGCGACGTCGTGAGGCAACCGTGATCGACGGCGCGCAGCCCGCCACCGCCCGTCCGTTCGACGATTCCGTATCCCAGCGCGGCTGTCCCCGGGTCGATCCCGAGGACGATCACCCGGCGACCTCGGCGAAGACGTCCTCGGGGATGTCGAAGTTGGCGGTCACGCGCTGGACGTCCTCCAGCTCCTCGAGCATCTCCACGAGGCGGAGCGCCTGGCGCGCCTTCGCCGAATCCAGCTCGACCGTCTGTTTGGCGATCATCGCGCTCTCGGCGGACTCGACCGACACGCCGGCGCCCTCGAGCGCCTTCCGCACGCTCTCGAGCGCGCCTGGCTCGGTGTAGATCTCGATCGCCTCGTCGGCGTCGGTGTCGACGTCCTCGGCTCCCGCGTCGATCGCCGTCAGCGCGACCTCGTCTGCGTCAACGGACCCGGAACGCGGGATCGTGATCAGGCCGCGCGGCTCGAACTGCCAGGCGACCGCCCCGGAGCCCGCGAGCTGGCCGCCGGTCTTGGTGAAGATCGAGCGGACCTCCGCCGCGGTCCGGTTGCGGTTGTCGGTCGTCGCCTCGACGAGGACAGCGACCCCGCCCGGCCCGTAGCCCTCGTAGGTGATCTCCTCGAACTGCTCGCCCTCACCGCCGCCGGTCGCCTTCTCGATCGTCCGCTTGATGTTGTCGGCCGGCATGTTGACCGAGCGAGCCTTCTCCATCGCGAGGCGGAGCCGGTAGTTGGCGTCCGGGTCGCCGCCGCCCTGGCGCGCCGCGACGCTGATCTCCCGCGCGACCTTCGTGAACAGGGCGCCGCGTTTCGCATCGTTCGCGCCCTTCTGGCGCTTGATCGTCGACCATTTGGAATGCCCGGACATCGCGGCCCGCAGTATAGCCGACTAGAATGGCCGGACCCCGCTCGGAGAGCCCCGTCGCGGCCCTCGCTGGACCACGATTCCGAGCCCGTCCGAGCGCGATCCGCCCGTCGTTGCTGACAGCCGTGAGGTCCGTCCCGCCGATGACGATGAAGAGCGTCGACCCCGCCCACCTCCGGAGCGTCGTCCTGGCCGGCCACGCCGGCGGCGGCAAGACGACGCTCGCGGAGCAGCTCCTCTTTCGAGCCGGCGCGATCCCCCGTCTCGGGAAGGTCGACGACGCGACCGCCCACCTCGACTACGAGCCCGAGGAGCAGAAGCGCAAGGAGTCGCTGAGCCTCGCGGTCGCGACGTTCGAGCACGACGGCACCCGGATCACCCTCGTCGACAGCCCGGGCTACCCGGACTTCGTGTCGGAGGTCATCTCGGGCTTCGCCGCGGCCGACGGGGCGCTGTTCGTGATGGACGCGGCCGGCGGGGTCGAGGCGGGGTTGGAGACGGCCGTGGGCCTCGGTCGGTCGACCGGCCGCGCCGCGTGCTTCTTCCTCAACCGCTGCGACAAGGAGAATGCCGACCCGTCGGAGGCGCTCGACGCGCTCCGAGCCCGCTTCGGCAACAAGATCGCGCCGCTCCACCTCGCGATCGGCAAGGGCGAGGCCTTCCGCGGGTACGTCGACCTCGTCCATCGGAAGGCCTGGGCCTTCGACAACGGCAAGGAGAGCGAGATCGCCGTCCCGGACGAGCTCGCCGACGAGATCGCGACCCGCCGCGATCAGCTCCTCGAGGCAGCGGCCGAAGCGGACGATGACGTCATGGCCAAGTACCTCGACGGCGAGGAGGTCAGCGACGAGGAGCTCGACACGTGCCTCCATCGCGGCGTCCGGGACTCCATCCTGGCGCCAGTCCTCGTCGGCAGTGCGACGAAGGGGATCGGGATGAACGCGCTCCTCGATGCGTTCATCCGGTACATGCCGACCGCGGCCGAGGAGCCGGCGGTCGAGGCGAAGGACGCCAAGTCCGGCGCCCCGGTGGTGATCACGCCCGACCCCGCGGGGCCGCTCGTGGCCCGCGTCTTCAAGACCGCCGCCGATCCGTTCGTCGGGCGGCTGACGTACCTGCGCGTGCTCAGCGGAACGCTCCGCAGCCAGGCCCATTCCTGGAACGCGGGTCGCGAGGAGGACGAGCGGATCGGCCAGCTGCTGCTCCTCCATGGCAAGGACCAGGAGCCCATCGGCGAGCTCCAGGCGGGCGAGATCGGCGCCGTCGCGAAGCTCGTCGCGACCGAGACCGGCGACACGCTGTCCTCGAAGGAGAAGCCGATCGTCCTGCCGCCGATCGACTTCCCCGAGCCGTCGCTGTCGGTCGCGATCGAGCCCCAGACGAAGGCCGACCTCGACAAGATGGGCGCCGCCCTCCAGCGGATGCTTGAGGAGGAGGCGACGGCGCGCGTCGAGCGATCGTCGACCGGCGAGCAGCTCCTCGTCGCGATGGGTGACGCCCACATCGCGGTCATCGGCGAGCGGCTCAAGCGGAAGTTCGGCGCCGCGATCGTGACTCGTCAGCCCAAGGTCCCCTATCGCGAGACGATCCGCGGCAAGACGCAGGTCGAGGGCCGCTACAAGAAGCAGACCGGCGGCCACGGCATGTTCGGCCACGTCTGGCTGGAGATCGAGCCGAACCCGGGCGGCGGCGTGGAGTTCGCCGAGCGGATCGTCGGCGGGTCGGTCCCGAAGGGCTACTTCCCGGGCATCGAGAAGGGCATCCGCGAGACGGCCGCCGAGGGGGTCCTCGCCGGATACCCGCTGTCCGACTTCAGGGCGACGCTCTACGACGGCTCCTTCCACACGGTCGACTCGAATGAGCTGTCGTTCAAGATCGCCGCCTCCATGGCCCTGAAGAAGGGCGTCCTCGAGGCCAAGCCGGCGCTCCTGGAGCCGATCATGGCCATCGAGGTCCGCGTCCCCGAGGAGTACATGGGCGAGGTCAACCGCGACCTCAACACGCGCCGCGGCCGGGTCCTTGGGATGGACAGCGCCGACGGGCTGCAGATCGTCCAGGCCCACGTGCCCCAGGCGGAGCTCTTCTCCTACGCGACCGAGCTGCGGTCGATGACGCGGGGCCGCGGGACGTTCACCGCCACCCTCGACCATTACGAGGAGGTTCCTCAGCACCTCGCCGAGAAGGTGATCGAGGGGCACAAGAAGGAAGCGGAGCTCGCCGGCGCCCACCACTAGGAGCTGTCACGCCTGAGGGGGACGATGTGATCGGCGAGGGGATCCCGGTCGAGCTCGAGGTCCGGATCCAGCGCGACCTCGTCCGCGGGCGTCGACTCATCGTCGTGACCTGGGGGCTCGCCCTGGCGAGCATCGTCGCCGGGCTCGTCTCGCTCCGTCAGGCCGCACTGCTCGTCAGCATCGACCGCCATCTCGTCACGACCGACGACGTCCAGGCGCTGGGCGGGGCGTTCGACGTCCTCCGGTCGTTCGTCGTGGTCCTCATGGCGGTCGGGCTCATCCTCGCCGTGCGCTGGCTCCGGAGCGTCCTGTCCGTGCTCGATGAGCTCAGGGTCCGCGGCGTCGTCGACGGTCCTGCGCCCCGGCCGGGGCTGGCGAGACTCGACATCCTGTGGCGGCCCGCCGGCGTCCCGGCGAACCAGACCGGTTGGGCGGACGTCCGCGTCGGATCTGGACGGCGCGGCGCCGTCGCGTCGGCCGTCGCCACGATCGTCGCAGCGGCTGTCGGCCTCGTCGCCGCCGTCGCCCTCGGCTTCGCGACCGATGCCGACGCGTCCCGCTGGTGGCGCCTCGTGATCGGCGTCGACGGGGCGCTCTGGCTCGCCGCCTGGGTCCTGATCGGCGCGACGATCGACTCGATCCGCTGGCGGGAGGCGGCCGCGGCCCGCGCGCTCGGCGTCTTCGTCCCGCTGGTCGACGCGCCCGGCCACTCGATCGTCCGGCTCGTGCCGGCGCTGCTGCTGTTCGGCGCCGGCCTCCTCGCCATGAGCGGTCGCCCGGACTCGTGGTTCGTGCCGTGTCCACCCGGGACCCTTGCTTGCGACGGGATGCTGGTCCCGGTCGACCACGACGGCGGGTCGTCCGGCACGATCTGGATCGTCTACGCCGTGCATCACGCCGTCGGCGTTCCGAAGGGGACCCTCGCGATCGCCGTCGGCGGCCCGGGCGGGAGCGGCCTGGACGAATCGCTCCTCCGCCTGGACGAGCTCGATCCGGTTCTCGTGTCGGATTACGACGTCCTGTTCTGGGACCAGCGCGGGATCGGGGCGTCCGCTGGCAAGGACTGCCCCGCCGCGGGCTACGCCTACGCGACGACGGAACAGACGGAGGCGTCGACGAAGGCGTTCGTCGATGCCTGCCTCCACGAAGCAGGGGTCGCGCCGGGCGACGTGACCCGCTACTCCACGCACCAGGCGGCGGAGGACCTGGAATCGATCCGCGATCACCTCGGCCTGGCCCGATTCGCGTTGTACGGCGAGAGCTATGGCACCGAGCTGGCCCAGACCTACGCGGCGAGCCACCCGGATCGGCTGTCGGCGCTGGTCCTGGACGGTGCGGTCGACCTCACCCTGTCGGCCAACGAGTTCTGGGCGGCGGCGGCCAAAGGGTTCGATCGCACGCTGGAGGATACGTTCGCCGCCTGCCTGTCCGACGATGACTGCCGGACCGACATGAACGATCCGGAGGGCGCATTCGAGCGCGCGCTCCGCGCGTTCGCGACACCGCAGACGGTGTCCTACGCAGATTCCGACGGGACGGTGCGCGATCACGCGGTCGGTGCGGTCGCCGTCGAGTCGGCGTCCAGTCAGCTCCTGTACGAGCCGGTGGGCCGGGCGGTGATCCTTCGCGCCGTGGCCGCCGCCGCGCACGGCGACGACGTGCCACTCGCCCGCCTGCTCCAGGTCCTCGGGTCGGGTGAGGGACCGGGCGTCTCGGAATTCGCCTACCACGCCATCACCTGCGCCGACTACCGCGTCTCGCCGACGTCCGATCCGCACGACTTCACGGCCGTCGAGGGTTACGCGGAGGCCAACGGGGTCGACGACCTTCGGACCGCGGAGGTGTATTCGAGCCAGCTGCCGTGCTTGTGGTGGCCGTACCAGCCGGCGACGGGCCAGCGCCCCGCGCCGATCAGCGCCACGCCGTATCCCGTGTTCGTCCTCGGCGCGACGGACGACCCGGTGACCCCCGTCGAACAGGCCCGGGCGATCGCCCGGCGGCTATCCGACGGCTACCTGATCACCACCAGCGGGGGCCCGCACGTGACGTTCGGGCGCGGCGACCGCTGTGTCGACGAGCCGGTCGTGTCCTTCCTCCTAGACGGCCGGCGGCCGGCCCAGCGCACGATCGACTGCCCAGGCGACGTCGTCCAGCGGTACGTGGCGCTGACGCCCGGCCACGTCACGGGCTACGCCGATGCCCTGTCCGCGATGGAGGCGACGCGGAGCGAGCTGTTCGCCGATCCGGAGGTCCTCTTCTGGAACGGCAAGGAGGAGCTCCGGGTCGGCTGCCGGGACGGTGGGTTCTTCAGCCTGGAATTCGCGACGGCCCAGGACAACGTCCGGTTCGCGAAGTGCGAGTTCGTCGACGGCCTGCCGCTCACCGGCAGCGGAACGTACGAGCCCTCAAGCGGCCAGCTCCACTGGAACGTGACGTTCCCCGACGGCGACCTGACATTCGATTCGACCGGCGACGACGCGCACGTCAGCGGTCACTGGCGCGGTCAGACGGTCGACCAGTCGAGCTGACCGCCTCGAGCGCGCGCCGGAGGTCGATCGTCCCGTCGTAGAGGGCTCGGCCGATGATCGCGCCGGAACAGCCGAGGTCGCGGACGGCCAGCAGGTCCGCGATCGTGCTGATGCCTCCGGATGCGATGACTTCGGCAGGGGTGGCCGCGACGACGCTGTGGAGGAGCGCGAGGTTCGGTCCCTGGAGGAGGCCGTCGCGCTCGATCGCAGTCACGACGAACGTGGTGATGCCGGCACTGGTCAGCCGGTCGAGAGCTTCGGCCACGGGAACACCGGCAGCGCCGGGGACCCAGCCCTCCCCGACCGCCCGGCCGTCCCGCACGTCGAGGGCGACGGCGATCGCGCCCGGCCCGTGCTCAGCGACGAGGCCTCGGACGACGTCCGGGTCGCGCAGGGCGATCGTCCCGATCACGGCTCGTGCTGCGCCGGCCGCCAGTACGCCGGCGATGGCCTCCCGATCCCGCAGCCCGCCGGCGACCTGGACCCGCGCCGCCGGATGGGGCGAGTCGTCCCGAGACGCGGCCTGGATCGTCGCGGCGACCGCGTCCTGCTGGCGGCGCTCCCCTGCCCGAGCCCCGTCGAGGTCGACGACGTGGATCCAGGACGCCCCATCCGCCCGGAACCGCTCGGCGACGCGACGCGGGTCGTCCGAGTAGACCTGCTCCCGATCGAACGACCCCTGGCGAAGGCGGACGACCCGGCCTCCGCGCAGGTCGATCGCTGGCAAGAGCTCGAAGCGACGCGCCTCGGACTCGCCGATGCTTGACGCCAGACGTGCTACCACACTACTATAGTAACACGCTAATACGCTACGACCGTGGAGGCTCGGCACCGACCAGATGGAAGACTGGCGCACGACGGACGTCGATGAGCTGATCGGCGCGCTCCTCGGCCTCGAGGCGGCGGACGAGGCGGCTCGGTTCCTGCGGGACCTGTGCACGCTCGGCGAGCTCCACGACCTCGCCCAGCGCTGGGCGGTCGTGCGACGGCTCGATCAGGGCGAGCATTACGCCCAGATCTCCCGGGAGACCGGCGCGAGCACGGCCACGATCACCCGGATCGCGTCGTGGTTGAACCACGGTGAGGGAGGCTACCGGGCCGCCCTGGATCGGCTGGCGGCCGCTCGCGAGAAGGGCATCCCCTACCCCGCCGGTCGCGAGTCGTGACCGCGCTCGAGGGGCGCGAGCGACTCCGTCTGGCCGTTCCCAACAAGGGCCGCCTCGTCGAGCCGAGCGTCGAACTGCTGCGAGACGCGGGCCTCGTCTTCGAGGACCACGAGCGCAGCCTGGTGGCCCGCGTTCGGAACTTCGACCTCGACATCCTGTTCGTCCGGACGAACGACGTGATCGAGTTCGTCGGCGACGGCGTCGCCGACCTCGGGATCACCGGCGAGGATCTCCTGGCCGAAACCGGAGCTGAGCTGCCGCGGCTCCGTTCGCTCGGCTACGGCCAGTGCCGGCTCGCGGCCGCGGTGCCGTCGGACAGCGGCTATCGCTCGATCGAGGACCTCGCCGGCCTCCGCGTCGCGACCGCCCATCCGAACACGACCCGCCGATTCTTCGAGACGGAGCGGGTCGCCGTCGACGTCATCCCGATCTCGGGCGCCGTCGAGGTCGCGCCCCGCCTCGGCCTCGCCGAGGCCATCGTCGATCTGGTGTCGACCGGCTCGACGCTCGTGATGAACGGCCTCCGGCCGATTGCCGATGTCCTGACGTCCGAGGCGATCCTCGTCGCCAACCCGACCGCCCAGGTCCAGCGCGCCGCCGAGCTCGCGGCCGTCGACACGATGCTGAGCGCGGTCATCGCCGCGCGCGACCGCAAGTACCTGATGATGAACGCGCCCGCCAACCGGCTGGGCGAGCTCGAGACGCTCCTGCCGGGGCTCGAGTCACCGTCGGTGATCCCGCTGGCACACGCCGGGATGATCGCGATCCACGCGGTCGTCGGCGCGGACGACGTCTGGGCGCTGCTCCCCCGCCTCAAGGCGGCGGGCGCCTCGGGCATTCTCGTCCTCCCGATCGAGAAGATCGTGCCGTGAGCGTCGATACGGCCACCGGCGAGACCGTCGCTCCGACCGACCTCCCGCCGATCCGACGCCTGGACCTCGCGTCGACCGATCCGGCCGACGTGGCCGAACGGCGCGCCCTCTGCCGGCGCGGCGCAATACCCGATGAGGGCGTCCGGGCCGGCGCCCGAGCCATCCTCGATGACGTCAGGACGCGCGGAGCCGACGCGGTTCGCGCCGCAAACGAGCGGTTCGGCGGCGGGTCCGACGACGGCCGACTGATCCTGGAACCGCGCGACCTCGCGATCGCGCGCGATCGGCTCGATCGGGCCGACCGGGCGGCGCTCGACCAGGCAATCGATCACGTGGGCCGCTTCGCCGCGACCCAGCGCCCTGGAACGACCCGCACGACGATCGTCCCGGGCATCGAGATCGAACGGCGCTGGCTGCCGCTCGACCGGGTCGGCTGCTACGTCCCCGGCGGCTCGGCCCCGTATCCCTCATCGCTGGTAATGACCGTCGTCCCGGCGCGCGCCGCGGGCGTCGGCCAGGTCGTCGTGGCCACCCCGGCCGACGCGGAGGGCGCAGTCCATCCCGTCCTGCTCGGAGCGGCGGCCCTCCTCGACGTCGACGCCGTGCTCGTCTCCGGCGGCGCCCAGGCGATCGGCGCGCTGGCGTTCGGATGGGAATCGGATGGCAGGGATCCCGCCGCGCCGCCGCTCGATCCGGTCGACCGGGTCGTCGGACCAGGCAACCCGTGGGTGACCGCGGCGAAGCTCGAGGTGGCCGGGATCGTCGGCATCGACCTTCCCGCCGGACCGTCGGAGGGGATGGTCCTCGCCGACGACACCGCCGATCCGGCGATCGTCGCCGCCGACCTCGTCACCCAGGCCGAGCATGGCCCCGACTCGCCGGCGATCCTCGTCACGACGAGCCCGGCGCTCGCCGATGCGGTCGAACGCGAGATCGTCGACCTGCTCCCGCACCTCGAACGTCGGGGGGTCCTGGCTGCCGCGCTCGGCCGTCACGGCCGGATCGCCCTCGCCCCCGACCTGGACGCCGCGGTCGCCTTCGTCGAGGCCTATGCGCCCGAGCACCTGTCGATCGACGTCCGCGACCCCGAGGCCGTCGCCGGCCGCATCCGCCACGCAGGCTCGATCTTCGTCGGTCCGTGGGCACCGGAGTCCGCGGGCGATTACGCGACCGGCGCGAACCACGTCCTGCCGACAGGCGGCCTGGCACGGTCGACCGATCCGCTCGGCGTCGAGGCATTCGGTCGCTACACCCAGATCCAGCGCGTCGACGAGACTGGGCTGACGGCGATCCGCGCGACCGTCGGGCGTCTCGCGACCGCGGAGGGTCTGACCGCCCACCGCAATGCGGTCGAGACCCGGTTCGGCGCTGGGGTCCGGGCCGCCGGGCCGTCCCGATCGGGAGCGGCCGGATGAGCCCGACGCCGGTGACGACAGGCCTGCCGACGCAGCCCGCCAGCTACAGCTGGGAGGCGACCGACGAAGAGGTCGCGGCCCGCTACGGCGTGCCGCTCGACGAGATCCTCCGATTCGACCTGAACACCTCGCCCGCGCCGCCGGAGCTGGTCGCGCGGGTCCTGGCGGCCGGTCGGTTCGAGGCGCCGCTCTCGGAGTACCCGCCGACCGATTACCGCCGGCTCGTCGAGGCGGCGGCCGGGGTCTACGGCGTCGCGACCAACGAGCTCCTCGTCGGCGCGGGGGCCGACGAGATCCTCGACCTGGCCGGGAAGACGTTCCTGCCGGCCGGCGGGCGGGCGGTCGTCCCGGCGCCGACCTACGCCATGTACCGAGTCGTGACCGAGCAGCGCGGCGCGACCGCGATCGCCGTCCCGCGCGAGGGACGGGACGCCGGCTATCGCCTCGACCTGGCGGCCACGCGCGCCGCGGCGGCCGAGGCCGACCTCGTCTGGCTCTGCAGCCCGAACAATCCGACGGCCCTGCCCGAGCCCGACGGCGCGATCGAGACGCTCCTCGACGGCATCCGCTCCGACGCCGCAGCGGCCGGCCGCCAGGCTGCGATGGTCGTGCTCGACGAGGCCTACGCCGAGTTCGTCGGCCGATCGCTGATCGACCTCCGCCTCGACCAGCCGAACCTCGTCGTCGTCCGGACCGCGAGCAAGGCCTACGCCCTGGCCGGGCTGCGCGTCGGCTTCGCGATCGCCCGGCCGGAGACGATCGCGCGGATGGCGCCGTTCCGGCCGCCCGGCTCCGTGTCGACGGTCAGCGTCTCGGTCGTGACCGCCGCCCTGCTCGACCCGGCGGCGATGGCCGCCAACGTCGCCCGCGTCGACGCCGAGCGCGACCGGCTGTCCGATGCGCTGCGCGCGGCCGGCTGGTCGGTCGGGCCGTCGGTCACGAACTTCCTGCTCGTCGACCTCGGGACCGTGGAACGCGCCGCCGCGACCGCGACCGGCCTGCTCCACCGAGGGCTCGTCCCGCGGACGTTCCCGGCGGGCCATCCGCTCGCCCATTGCCTGCGGCTGACGATCCGCGACCGGGCCGGCAACGACCGACTGGTGGCGGCCGCCCGAGAGATCGAGAAGGCAGCCCCGTGACGACCGCCCTCGGCTCGATCGACGTTCGCGCGGGCGAGGGCCGGCGGGCGACGGTGACGCGGTCGACCCGCGAGACCGACGTGAGCGTGACCGTCGATCTCGACGGGACCGGCGACGCCGACGTCTCGACCGGCGTCGGCTTCTACGATCATCTCCTCGGCTCGTTCGCCCACCACGGGCTGCTCGACCTGACGATCCGGGCCCGCGGCGACCTCCAGGTCGACGACCACCACACCGTCGAGGACGTGGCGCTCGTCCTGGGCGCGGCAATCGCCGAGGCGCTCGGCGATCGGGCCGGGATCGAGCGGTTCGGCGACGCGACCGTGCCGATGGACGAGGCGGTTGCGACGGCGGTGCTCGACGTCGGCGGGCGGCCGTACACGGTGGTCGACCTGCCGTTCCGCGGCGAGCGGGCCGGAGAGCTGACGCTGCAGCTGATCGAGCATGCGCTGGAGGCCTTCGCCCGGACGGCGGGAGCGACGCTCCATGTTCGGGGGACCGGACGGAACGACCATCACCTGGCCGAGGCCGCGTTCAAGGCGCTCGGGCGGGCGCTGCGCGCGGCCGCCGCCCCGGATCCGCGTCGCCGGGGAGTGGCGTCGACCAAGGGGTCCACGTGACCGCGCCGCCCGCGCCGAATGCCGCGCTCCGTCGGCCGCGGATCGCCGTCGTCGACTACGGGGCCGGCAACCTCGTCAGCATCGATCAGGCGCTCGATCGGGTCGGTGCCGACGTCGTCGTCGCACGCGATGCCGAGGCGTTCCGGGACGCCGATGCGCTCGTCGTCCCCGGCGTCGGAGCGGCGGCGCCGGCGATGGAGCGGCTGGCCCGGCGCGGTCTGGTCGACCCGGTCCGTCGGTGGATCGAGGCGAGGCGGCCGTATCTCGGGATCTGCCTCGGCCTGCAGCTGCTGTTCGACGGCAGCGACGAGGATGGAGCCGAGACGTTGGGGATCATTCCGGGCCGCACGACCCTCCTCGGCGGTGCCCCAACGCTCCCGCACATCGGCTGGAACCAGGTCGAGCGGGTCCGCGACCACCCGATCTTCGACGGCATCCGGCCCGCCGCCGACTTCTACTTCGTTCATTCCTACGCCGGATCGCCGACGGACCCGGAGGTATCCCTCGCCACGACGACGCATGGCGGCACGTTCGTAAGCGCGGTCGTCCGCGACAACGTCGTCGGCGTCCAGTTCCACCCCGAGCGCAGCGGGGCCGATGGCCTCCGGCTCCTCGAGAACGCCGTGGCGCTGTTGCGAACCGGCGCGTGGACCGCCGGCCGCGAGCCGGCCGGCGTCGCCTGATGCTCTGCCGCCGGGTCATCCCCTGCCTCGACGTCGCGAACGGACGTGTCGTGAAGGGGACGCGCTTCGTCGACCTCGTCGACGAGGGCGACCCGCCCGAGCTGGCCGAGCGCTATGCCGCCGAGGGCGCCGACGAGCTCGTCTTCCTCGACATCACGGCGGCGCCGGAGGGCCGCGGGACGCTCCTCGACATCGTCGAGCGGACCGCCCGCCGGGCCTTCATCCCGCTGACCGTCGGCGGTGGCGTCCGGAGCGTCCGCGACATGCGCGACGTGCTCCGGGCCGGCGCCGACAAGGTGTCGCTGAACACCGCGGCCGTCGCGGATCCGACCCTCGTCTCTCGCTGCGCCGCCCGCTTCGGACGCCAGGCGGTCGTGGTCGCGATCGATGCCCGGCGCCGCGCGTCCGGCCCCCAGCCCGCCTGGGAGGTCGTGGTCCGGGGCGGTCGCGACGCGACCGATCTCGACGCCGTCGCCTGGGCCGAGCGCGTCGTGGATCTCGGGGCGGGCGAGCTGCTGGTGACCTCGATCGACCGCGACGGCACCCGCTCCGGCTACGACACGGACCTCCTCAGGGCGATCACGAGTCGCGTCGGCGTCCCCGTCATCGCCTCCGGCGGGGCCGCCGGTCCCGCCGACTTCGTCGCCGCAATCCGAGACGGCGGCGCCGACGCGGTCCTGGCCGCATCGATCTTCCACCGGCGGACCCACTCGATCACCGAGGTCAAGGAGGCGATGGCCGCGGCGGGCCTGGCGGTGCGGATCGCCGCGGAGCCGGCCGCATGACGTCTCTCGCGGCCCGCCGGACGGAGCCGCTGTGGGGTCCGAACGGCCTCGCCCCGGCGATCGTCCAGGACGTCGCCGACGGCCGCGTCCTGATGCTCGGCTGGATGGACGACGAGGCATGGCGGGTGACCCAGGAGACCGGCAAGGTCCATTTCCACTCGCGGACGCGTGACCGCCTCTGGCGCAAGGGCGAGTCATCGGGCCACGAGCTCGTCGTCCGCGAGATCACCCTCGACTGCGATGCCGACGCGATCCTCGTGGCGGTCGACCCGGTCGGCCCGACCTGTCACCGCGATACGCGGAGCTGCTTCGACCCGGACGGCGCCCCATCCGAATCGACGAGCCAGGGCTTCGGCTGGCTCGAGGGCCTGTGGACGACGATCGCCTCCCGCGCCAGCGACCGGCCCGAGGGCTCATACACCGCGTCGCTGCTCGATGGCGGGGTGAACGCCGCGGGGCGGAAGGTCACCGAGGAGGCGACCGAGGTCCTGATCGCCGCCAAGGACGACGCGGCCGCCGAGGCCGCCACCTCCGACCGCACCGCGACGCGCGACGCCGTCGCCGGCGAGGCCGCCGATCTCGTCTACCACGCGCTCGTGCTGCTGGCGGAACGCGGCGTCAGCCCATCGGCGGTGATCGACGTCCTGCGCGGCCGCCACCGGCCGTGATCAGTTCCGGAGGCGCCCGATCCGCTTCGTCCGCTTCCCGGTCCGGATCACGAGGAACCGGCCGCCGATGAGATCCGGCACCGGCTGGTCGAAGGCGGCGATCCGTTGGCCATTGATGGACAGCCCGCCCTGATCGATCGCCCGGCGAGCGGCTGAGTTCGACGAGTACGACCCGCTCGACACGCTGACGGCCCCGGCGCCGGCCGTCACGTCCGCATCCGAGAACTCGAACGAGTCGACGCTGCCGTACAGCCGCTCGAGCTGGGCGGGATCGGCCGGGTCGCGATCGCCGAACATCGCGGCGGCATCCGCCTCGGCCTGCTGCGCCGTCGACGCACCGTGGGTCCGGGTCGTGATGTCGCGGGCCAGCGCGCGCTGCGCGTCGCGCGCCTCCGGACGGGCGGCCAGCGAGGCTTCCAGCGCCTCGATCTCTGCTCGACCCAGGAGCGTGAACCACCGCAGGTACGTTCCGACGTCGCGGTCATCGGTATTGAGCCAGTACTGGTAGAAGGCATACGGCGAGGTGCGCTCGGCGTCCAGCCAGACGGACGTCCCGCCCTCGGTCTTGCCGAACTTCGCCCCGGACGGCGAGAGGAGCAGGCGGTAGGCCAGCGCGTGAGCCGGTTCCTCGGCGCCGCGATCGGCCGCGCCGGCCTCGATCCCCGCCCGCCGCCGGATCAGCTCCAGGCCCGCGGTGATGTTCCCCCACTGGTCGGCGCCGCCCATCTGGAGGTCCACGCCGAGCTCGCGGTGGAGATGCTCGTAGTCGGTCGCCTGGATGAGCATGTAGCTGAACTCGGTGAACGACAGGCCGCGGTCGAGGCGGACCTGGACCGAGTCCTTGGCCAGCATGTACGGGATCGTGAAGTGTTTGCCGACGTCGCGGAGCCAGTCGATCAGCCCGATCTGGCCCAGCCAGTCGAGATTGTTCACGAGGAGCGCGCCACGGTCACCGGCGGACGCATCGAAGTCGAGGAACCGCTCGAGCTGGGTACGGATCGTGACGGCGTTGGCGTCGAGGGTCTCGCGATCGAGGAGGTTGCGCTCGGCCGACGTCCCCGACGGATCGCCGATCATCCCGGTCCCGCCGCCGAGGAGCGCCACGGGCCGCCCGCCATGGCGCTGGAACTGGAGCAGCCCGAAGATCGGGACCAGGTGGCCGACGTGGAGTGACGGCCCCGACGGGTCGAAGCCGTTGTAGCCGGCGATCGGCCGGCCGGAGGCGAGCCGCGCCGGGAGGCCCGGCGTCGTGTCGTGGAGCATGCCCCGCCACGACAGCTCATCGAGCAGGTTGCCGAGGCCTAGCGACGCGTCTGTCGCCGACCCCTCCGCGGACCCCGTCGCGGGCGTCACAGGGCCGCCGGTCGAGCCGTCTCGACCGTCCGAACGAGGGGGTCAACCACGACCCCTATGCTATCGTGCGGCCCGACATGCAGACCAGCCTCGCGCGGCGTCAGCGCCATCGGCGCGGCGTCAAGCGCGGACGGCCTCGTGGCTCGTCGAACCTCCGACGAGTCATCATCGCGATCCCCCTCCTGGTCCTGGCGATCTTCATCCTGATCGGCCTGGCGGGTCTCGTCGCGGTCGCTGCGGCCTACAACTACTACAGCCAGGGCCTGCCCGACCCCAAGGACACGCTCACCCACCTCGAGTTCGACCAGCAGACTCGGATCACCGATCGCAGCGGCAAGATCGAGCTGGCCCGGCTCGGCGAGTTCAAGCGCGAGCTCGTCACCTTCCAGGAGGTCCCGCCCGAGCTGCTCGACGCGACGACGGCGATCGAGGACAAGGACTTCTGGTCGAACCCCGGCTTCGACTTCGGCGGCTTCGTGTCGGCGACCCTCGACACGCTCGAGGGCCATCCGCGCGGCGGCTCGACGATCACCCAGCAGCTCGTCCGCGCCCGACTGCTCCCGCAGGCCGCGTTCAGCGGCAGCCGCGAGGAGCGGAAGATCCGGGAGATCATCCAGTCGCTCCGGCTGACCGAGGCCTACCCCGGCGAGCAGGGCAAACAGGACATCATCACCGCCTACCTCAACCAGAACTTCTACGGCAACCAGAGCTACGGCGTGAAGGCCGCTGCCCGGACGTACTTCAACAAGGACCTCAAGGACCTGACCCTCGGCGAGGCCGCAGTGCTGGCTGCGATCCCCCAGTCGCCGACCGCTTACGACCTCGTCCGGAACTCCGAGGAGGAATGCACGAAGACCGTCCCCGAGGGCGCCGAATGCCCGGCCGCCAACGTCCAGCTCGTCGTGCCGGACACGACCGAGATCTACCAGCGCCGGAACTACGTCCTCGAGCTGATGAAGACCCGCAGCCCGCTGTCCGGTGCGAGTCACACGGTCCAGGACTACCAGGACGCCGAGAACGCCCCGATCGTGCTCGCTCCCCAGCTCGGGACCCACTGGCGGGCGTCGCAATTCGTGCTCCAGGTTCGGAAGCAGCTGGGCCAGATCCTCTGCCCGGACGTATCAACCGACCAGTGCGACAAGATCGACACCGGCGGCTACACGGTCACGACGACCCTCGACTGGACGATGCAGGCCAAGACCGAGAAGTGGCTGTACGCGGCCGGGCGGGCCCCGAACCTGTCCAACACGACCTCGATCCTGAAATCGCTGAAGATCCCGTCCAAGGACTACGGCTGGATCCGGAACCTCCGCGGCAAGAACATCAACAACGGCGCGGCCACCGTGCTCGACTACCGCACCGGCCAGGTCCTCGCCTACGGCGGGTCGGCCGGGTTCAACGCCCGCGGGACGAAGAAGTTCCAGCCCCAGTTCGACGTGCTGTCGGATGGCTGGCGGCAGCCCGGGTCGTCGATCAAGCCGATCAACTACTCGATCGGCATCGAGGACCACAAGATGACGGCGGCGACACTGTTCATGGACGTCACCACCGACTTCGGCGGCCACTTCATCCCGACCCAGGCCGACAAGGCCGAGCGCGGGCCGGTGCGACTCCGCGAGGCCCTCGAGTTCTCGCTGAACATCCCGTCGATCAAGGCCGGCCTGATCAACGGCCTCGATCACTTCTACGAGCGCTCGAAGGACTTCGGCGTGAGCTACGTGCCCGGTTCCGTGCCGGTCACGTCGATGGGCATCGGGACGCTCGAGATCCACCCGATCGACCTGACCAGCGCCTACGGCGCGATCGCCAACGGCGGCAAGCTGATGCCGCGGACGATGATCCTCAAGGTCGTTGACACGAACGGGACCGTGATCTGGCCGGATCCGGCCGCAAAGAAGCCGAAGGGCTCGCAGG
Organism: Chloroflexota bacterium; assembly: GCA_005882635.1. Lineage (GTDB taxonomy): Bacteria > Chloroflexota > Limnocylindria > Limnocylindrales > CSP1-4 > CF-46. The sequence continues at coordinate 23,751 of VBFG01000125.1, forward strand.
TCATCAGCCCCCAGACCGCCTACATCATGACCGACATCCTCGCCGGCAACACCGTCCTCAAGACGAACCCGTTCTGGGGCGAATGGGCGATCTACGACGGCACGTCTCGCCGCCCGGCGGCCTACAAGACGGGGACGACGAGCGACAACCGCGACGTCCACGCATACGGCTACCTCGCACCGCCGAAGGACCCGAACGCCCCGGGCCTGGTGGTCGGGGTGTGGATGGGCAACAGCAACAACTCGCCGGACAAGGACACGCTGTCGCTCGGGTCGTCGGCGCCGCTCTGGTCGCGGATCCTGACCGACGTGAGCAAGGGCATGCCGATCGCCACGTTCAAGCCGCCGAAGGGCCTGGTCACCGAGCAGATCGACGCGAGCACCGGCGCCCTGCCCGGTCCCTTCACGACGCGGCGGATCAACGAGCTCTTCATCTCGGGCACGCAGCCGACCGAGCCCGACGACTTCCACCGGACCGTCCAGATCGACGCGGCGAGCGGCTTGCGCTGGCAGGACGGCTGCGTTGGTCCCGAGAAGACTGTCGGTGCGCTCGACTACAGCCAGGTCGAGGCGGCCTGGCCGAACTGGCAGAAGGCCGACAACGGCTGGCTTCGCCGGGCGGCTCGTGGCCCCGGCGTCGCCGGCCCGAAGGGCACCCGCACGACCTACTTCTACGGTCAGGGCTTCTTCCCGTTCGGGCGGACCTGGGGCGGGATCTTCGCCCCGTCGGCGCTGTGCCCGCTCGCGCCGCCGCCGACTCCTCCGCCGTGCGACAACCCGTTCGGTCTGTTCTGCCCGAGCGTGCCGCCCGAGCCATCCCACGGCCCACCGGACCACTCGCCGAAGCCGTAAGCCCGCTACAGCCTCACGACGGTTGCGCCGTCGCCGCCCTCGCCGCGCTCGCCGGGCCGGGTCGAGGCGACGAGCGGATTGGCGGCGGCGCGCTCGCGGACCGCGTCGCGGAGCGCCCCCGTCCCGAAGCCGTGGATGACGACGACCTGGTCGAGACCGGCGAGGGCGGCGTCGTCGAGGTAGCGGTCGAGCGCCGCGAGAGCTTCCTCGACACGGGCGCCACGGAGATCGAGCGAGGACGCGACGGTCCGGGCCCGCTCGAGCTGGATTGCGCCGATGCCGCCGCTTCGGTCGTCGCCGCCGCGTCGTGAAGTGCCCCGGGTGATCCGGGCGTTGCGGCCGATCGTTCGGTCCTCGTCGACAGGTACGGGTTCCGGGGCGACCGGATCGAGATCGTCCGTGGGGACGCTGATCCGCATCCCGCCGCTCTCGAGCGTCGCCCGCTTGCCGCCCCTCTCTAGCGCCGCGATCCGGCCTTCCCAGCCGCCGCTCCGGCTCCGGGCCCGCTCGCCAAGCTGCCACATCCGTTCCTGGGGCGGAGACGTATTGGCTGCGGTCGCGGCCGGTGCTGAGCCATCGGGGAGACGCGCCAGCTGGGCCTCGGCTCGGGCAATGGCGGCATCGAGCGATGGCGCGGTGACGGTCTCGCGCTCGAGCGCGCGACGAGTGGCGCGAACCTCGTCCCGCAACGTGTCGACGAGCTTCTCGGCCTCGGTGCGGGCGGTGCGGACCGCCTCGTCCCGCTCACGGCGCGCCCGGCGGCGTTCGTCGTCGGCCGTTCGCAGCGCGTCCGCCGCGCGCGCCTCGGCGGCCCGCGCTCGTTCCAGCGCCTCGCTCGTCTCGCCCTCCGTCTCGCGGATCCGGGCGAGCGTCTCCTCGAACGCGCGCTGGTTCTCGGACAGGCGCGACCGGGCATCCGCGACGATGTCGGGAGCGAGGCCGAGCCGCTCGGCGATCGCGAACGCCTGGCTGCCGCCGGGCAGGCCGATCGTGAGGCGGTACGTCGGCGACAGGGTGTCGAGGTCGAATTCGACCGAGGCGTTCCGGGCGCCGCCCGTCGTGTGGGCGTAGGCCTTCAGCTCGGCGTAGTGGGTCGTCGCGGCGACGAGCGCCCCGGCCCGGATGAAGTGATCGAGGAGCGCCTGGGCGAGCGCGGAGCCCTCGGTCGGGTCCGTCCCGGCGCCGAGCTCGTCGAGCAGGACGAGCGTTCCCGGGCCCGCCGACTCGACGATCCGGGTGATCGACCGGAGGTGGCCAGAGAACGTCGACAGGCTCTGGGCGATCGACTGCTCGTCACCGATGTCGGCGAAGACGTCGCGGAAGACCGGCAAACGCGAGCCGGCCTCGGCCGGGACGTGGAGCCCGGCCTGGTGCATGAGCGCGAGGAGGCCCAGCGTCCGGAGCGTCACCGTCTTGCCGCCGGTGTTCGGGCCGGTCACGACCAGCGCCGTGTAGCCGTCCCCGAGTCGGATGTCGACCGGGACGACCCGGCCTGTCAGACCCGGATGGCGGGCGCTCAGGAGGACGACCTCGGGCCGGTCGGCCGTCTCGGCCCGCGTCCCGTCCATGTCGGCCGCCAGGCCGGCCTTGGCCGCCCAGAAGTCGAACCGGGCAAGGGCAGCCAGCGTCTCGCGCAGGTCCGCAGCATTCGCGGCGACGAACGCCGACAGCTCGTCGAGGATCCGCTCGACCTCCTCCCGCTCGGCGACCTGCGCCTCCCGCCAGGCGTTGCCCAGCTCGACGGCGACGAGCGGCTCGACGAAGAGCGTCGCGCCGCTGCCGGACGCGTCATGCACGATCCCCTTGACCCGTGAGCGCGCCTCCGCCTTGACCGGGACGACGTACCGGCCGTTCCGCAGCGTCACGATCGGGTCCTGCAGGGCCCCACCCAGCTCGGATCCGACGAGCGCGTCCAAGCGGCGACGGAGCCGGTCGTAGGCGACGCGGACGGCCGCCCGCAGCCCGCCGAGGCGCGGCGAGGCGGTGTCGAGGAGGTCCCCGGCCGGGTCGAAGCTGCGGGCCAGCGTCGACCGGATCGCGGGCAGCGGATGGAGCTCCCTGGCGAGGGCGTGGAGGAGCGGCCGCCGGTCGTCCGCCAGCGAGGTCTGCAGGCGGGCGGTCGCGTCGAGGGTGCCGGCGAGCTCGAGGAACTGGGCCGGATCGAGGCGCCCGCCGCGGGCGGCGCGCTCGATGGCCGGACCGATGTCCCGGGCCGCGCCGACGTCGACACCCGGCCGCTCCGACAGGAGCGCCCGGGCCTGGTCGGTCTCGTCGAGGGCGCGGGCGACCAGGACCGGGTCGCTGTCGGGCACGAGAGCGTCGGCGAGGCGGCGTGACGGCGGGAACGAGGTCTTGTCCGCCAGGCGCTCACGGACCAGCGGGAACTCGAGCAGGGCGATCGAGCGGACGTCCACCGTCAGGCGATTGGACGC
>VBFG01000116.1 GCA_005882635.1 Chloroflexota bacterium
GCTGGGCCGCGGCGCGCGCGACCGCTCGCAGGATGCGGCTCTGCACCCCGCAGCGACAGACGTGGCCCTCGAGCGCCTCGATGGCGGCCGCCGTCGATGGATCGCCTTCGTGTTCCAGCAGGGCGGAGGTCGCGACCACCAGCCCGGGCGTGCAGTAGCCGCATTGGAAGGCACGCTCGGCGAGGAACGCCTGCTGGACCGCTGACAACGAGCCCGTCGGCGTCAGCCCCTCGATCGTCATGATCGAGCGACCCTCGACGCTGCCGACCGCCGTCACGCAGCTCCGGACAGGGTCCCCGTCGACCAGCACCGTGCACGCCCCGCACACCCCCTCGCCGCAGGCGGGCTTCGTGCCCCGCAGGGCCAGATCGTCGCGAAGGATGGTGACGATCGGTCGCGCCGGGTCGCCCGCGACCTCGTGCGTCGCTCCGTTGACGGTCAGCTGCATCGGTCGAGGCGGCGATCGTCCCACGAATCCCGCGAGGCGACCTTCGCGCACCTGTCGTAGGCTCCGGACCGATGGGATCCCACGTCGATCGCGGACGGCCGCCGGTGCCGCCCGCGATCTCGCGGCGCGATCTCCTGCGCGGAGCGGCCTTCGGCGGAGTCGCCCTGTTCCTTGCCGCCTGCGGCGCGTCCCCTTCGCCCTCTTCGGCACCGTCTCCGTCCGGTCGGTCCTCGTCGGCGGTCGCGCCGTCGGAGGAGCCGTCGACCGGGCCATCGGCGAGCGCGGTGAGTCCGCCGCCGGGCCCGTCGGCCGGGCCGAGCCTGCGCGAGAAGATCGCCGGGCTCCTCGTCGTCGGGTTCCGCGGTTCGCGGTTGGAGCAGACGCCGTGGCTGCAGACCGCGCTGGCGGAGACCGGCCTCGGTGGCGTGATCCTGTTCGACCGCGACCAGCTGACCGGCGCCCAGCGGAACGTCCTGTCCCGTCGCCAGGTGGCGACCCTTGTCGGTGATCTACGGGCGGCCGCCCGGGGTCGGGAGATCATCGTCAGCGTCGACCAGGAAGGCGGCATCGTCACCCGTCTGTCGCCGAACCACGGCTTCCCCGCGGTCGCGTCCGAAGCAGAGATCGGCCGCGGCACGGTTGCCGCGGCACGGACATGGGCCAAGGGGATCGCCTCGACGCTCGCCGAGGCCGGGCTCAATCTCAACTTCGCGCCGGTCGTCGACCTCGACGTCAACCCGAGGAGTCCCGCCATCGGCGCGCTCGACCGGTCGTTCTCGGCCGACCCCGACGTCGTGGTCGAGATGGCCACGGTCGAGATCGAGGCCCATCGCGCCGCCGGCGTCCGGACGACCCTCAAGCACTTCCCGGGGATCGGCAGCTCGACGACGAACACCGACTTCGGCGTCGCGGACGTCACGAAGACGTGGACGCGGACCGAGCTCGAGCCGTTCAGCCGCCTGATCGCCGCCGGGACGGCCGATCTCGTGATGGCCGGGCACGTGGTCAACGGACAGCTCGATCCGAAGTACCCGGCCTCGCTGTCGAAGGCCGTCGTGACCGACCTGCTGCGGGGCGAGCTCGGCTGGCAGGGCGTCGTCGTGACCGACGACCTCCAGGCGGCCGCGATCACGAAACGATTCGGTCGTGACGAGGCGGTCCTGCTGGCCCTCGAGGCCGGCAACGATCTGCTCTTGTTCGCGAACCAGCAGGTCTACGACCCGAAGATCGTTGTCCGTGTGGTCGGCGTCATCGCCGACGCCGTCGACGCCGGGCGGATCCCGGAATCCCGCATCGATGAGGCGTACGTCCGGGTGACCGCGGCCTTCGCGGCCTCGCCCTGAAGCCGGCATTTCCGTCGGGATGCCGTCACGGCGGCGATTGCCCCCGCGTACGATGGCGGCGCGCTGAGCGGCGACGTCATCGCCGGATCGCACCGGGTCTGAGGGACTGTGGAGGCCCTTCGCGTCTATCGCGGGCTGCTGGCGAACCGGCCGCTGACGAAGCTGCTTGTCGGCGAGTTCGTCAGCGGCATCGGCGACTGGCTGTACATCGTCGCGATCTTCGTCGTGATCTATCGGGAGACGCACGACGCCGCGGCGGTCGGGGCATTCGGCGCCGTCCGGATGATCCCCTACGTGCTCCTGTCGATCCCCGCCGGGCTCGTCGCGGACCGCTTCGACCGGCGTCTCGTGCTCCTCGTCACCGACCTCCTCCGCGGCGTGGTGATGCTCGTGCTGACGTTCCTCGTGGCGTCGAACGGGCCGGTCCTCCTCATCGTCGCGTTCGCGATGGTGGCGGCGTCGGGTTCGACGTTCTTCTACCCGGCGATGGGCGCATATCTGCCGAGCCTGGCCGCGGACGAGCGGCAGCTCGGCCCGGCGAACAGCGCGTTCGCGAGCCTCGGGAACCTGAGCTTCATCATCGGCCCGGCGATCGGTGGCCTCCTGATCGCGGCCGGCGGCCTCGTCCTCGCATTCATCCTGAACGCCCTGTCGTTCGTCGTGATCGCGGCGATCCTGTGGTCGCTTCCGCCGTCGATCGCGCGCCGAGAGGTGGTCGAGACGGCCGCGACCGAGGAAGAAGACGAGGCGGCGACCGAGGCTCCGGAAGCGCCGACCGCGCCGGTCTCTGGCCGCATCCCGCGCCGCCCGATCTCGGGCCTGGCCCTGATCCAGATCGTGGTCGGATTCATGGACGGCGGTCTCCAGGCGCTGACGATCATCCTCGCCGTCTCCGTCCTCAACGCCGGCGAGGAGGCGAACGGCTACCTGAACGCGGCCATCGGAGTCGGCGGTCTGGCCGGCGCCGTCGTGTCTGGTGTGCTCGTGCTGCGGCGGCACCTCGCCGGGCCGCTCCTGATCGGAGCGCTGCTGACGGCAGCGGGTGTGGCGGCTCTCGGCGGCATCCCGATCCTCGGGGTGGCGCTCGTTGCGATCGGCCTGTGCGCCGCGGGCTCGATCCTGCTTGACGTCATCCTGACGACCATCTTCCAGCGCCTCGTGCCCGACGCCCAGCGCGGCCGGGCGTTCGGGCTGCTCATGACGTTGAACACCCTGTCAGGAGCGACGGGCGCGTTCGTCCTGCCGGTCGTTCTCGCGGCCGTCGGCGCGGGGATCGCGCTGGGGGCCACCGGGGTCGCCGTCGTCGCGGCGGCGGCGATCGGACTCGTCCTCCTCGGCGCCTCCACGTCACGCCCGGTGAGCCCGTTCGAGGCCACGCTGCTGCGCGTCGCGAAGCTGCCGCTGTTCGCCGGCGTCAGCGCTTCGCGCCTCGAGGCGGCACTCGGCCACGTCCGGCCCGTCGACGTCCAGGCCGGCCAGGCGATCGTCCGCCAGGGCGACCCGGCCGACCGCTTCTACATCATCGTCAGCGGCTCATTCACCGTCAGCCAGATGACCGACGCGGGAACGGTCGTCCTCCTCCGTCAGCTCGGCCCCGAGCAGGTCTTCGGAGAGCTCGGCCTGCTCAACCGGTCGGCCCGCACGGCGACGGTCACCGCGGACGAGCCCGGAACGCTCCTCGAGATGGACGGCGAGGACTTCCTGCGACTGGTGGGCGCGAGCGGCGACCTGCGCGGCCGGCTGCTCGACCTGTACGGCGGCGCGACGGCCACGCGCCCCGGTTGATCGCGGGCAGCCCGCGCGACGACGTAGAGTTCGGGGCGTGAGCGAGCGGATCACGGCGCGGCAGTTCGCGGAGGCCGGCGGGGTCGAGGACTGGCCCGTCATCGGCGATGGAGCGTGCGCCTTCTTTCGAACCGGATCGTTCGCAGCCGGTGCTCGGTTCGTGAGCGCGATCAGCGAGTTGCCCGGCGTGGACGCCCACGGCCCCGACGTCGACCTCCGACGCGATGGCGTGACGGTGCGCCTGGTCACGATCGCGGACGACTACTTCGGGATGACCCAGCGCGATGTCGACGTGGCCCGCGCGATCTCCGCGGTGGCTCGCGAGCAGGGGCTCGTGGCCGACCCATCGGCCGTCCAGAACGTCCTCATCGTCCCCGGGGCGGCCGACACCTCCGAGGTGATGCCGTTCTGGCGTGCGGCCCTCGGTTACGAGCCTCGCGGCGACAGTCCCGATGAGGACCTGGTCGACCCGCACGGCCGAGGACCGGCCTTCTGGTTCGAGCGGATGGATGAGCCGCGCCAGGGCGGTGGGGCGATCCATGTCGCCGTCTGGGTGCCGTACGAGCAGGCCGAAGCCCGCGTCGCCGCGGCGATCGCTGCCGGAGGTCATCTGGTCCGCGACGAGTTCGCGCCGGCCTGGTGGACGCTGGCCGACGCGGCCGGCAACGAGGCCGACATCGCCACGACGATGACCCGCGACTGAACGTCGCTCTCAAGCTGGCTAGCTGGTAGCGCTCCACGCGCTCATCGCGACCGCTCCGAGGTGGGTGCGAGGTATTCGACGTCGGCGACGTGGTCGCCCCATTCGGACTCCGGTCCCTCGGCCGGCGCCTCCCAGATCGCCAGGTGGGTCATGAAGTGATCCGGCGCCGCGCCGTGCCAGTGCCACTCACCCGGCGGCGTGTGGACGGTGTCGCCCGCTCGGATCTCGATGACCTCACCGCCACGGGCCTGGATCCGGCCGATGCCCTGAGTGACGTGGACCGTCTGTCCCACCGCGTGGGCGTGCCACGCGTTCCGGGCTCCGGGCGCGAACCGAACGACGCTGACCCGAACCCGCGACGGCTCCTCGCCCCGGGCGATGACGTCGATCCAGGCGTCGCCCGAGAAGATGTCGCTGCCGGCCTTCTGGGTCGCAGGCTTGGCCATGATCTGCATAGTGGTGAGTCCTCCGTCTCACGATCGTCGGTGGCGCCTCGAGCGGGGGTGTGTTCTCCTCCCCGCGACTTCTTCACCGTGCGGGGGCGACCCGAACGAGGGCTTTGATCGCCCGGCGCTCGTCCATCGCCTTGTAGCCCTCGACGATGTGATCGAGGTCGGTCTCGAAGTCGAGCACGCGGCCCGGGTTGATCCGTCCGTCGAGGACATCGGGGAGGAGCTCGGGGATGTACTTGCGGGCCGGAGCGACGCCGCCGCGAAGCCCGACGTTGCGGAAGATCACGACGTCGATCGGGACCTCGACGTCATGCGGGGCGCCGACGGCACCGACGACGGAGCCAGACCGGGCGATTGCGAACGCGGTGTTCATCGACTCGCTGGTACCGACGCACTCGAGGGCGGACTCGACGCCGAGACCGTCGGTCATCTCGCGGACCGCTTCGATCGCGGCGTCGCCGCGCTCGGCGACGATGTCGGTCGCACCGAACTCGCGGGCGACCGCCTGTCGCGCCGGGTTCCGGGACAGCGCGATGATCCGCTCCGCGCCGAGCCGCTTCGCAGCCAGCACCGCCGACAGACCGACGGCCCCGTCGCCGACCACGGCAACCGTCATGCCCGGTCCGACGGCCCCGCTGACCGCCGCGTGGTGACCCGTGCACGCCACATCCGACAACGCGAGGACCGAACGCAGGATCTCGTCCGAGTGATTCGAGCCTGGGACGCGGACGAGGGTCGCGTCGGCGAACGGGACCCGAACGGCCTCGCCCTGGCCGCCGTCCATGCCGCGGTTCCCGAACCCACCGCCGTTGATGCAGTTGGACGGCCAGCCGGCGCGACACAGCACGCAGGTCCCATCCGAATAGGTGAACGGGGTGACGACGAAATCGCCGGGCCGGAGGTCGCGCACCTCCGCCCCGACTTCGTCGACGATGCCGATGAACTCGTGGCCGATCGCGCCGAGATCGTGAGGCGACAGGCCGCGGTAGTACCAGAGGTCCGAGCCGCAGACACAGGCGAGGCTGACGCGGACGATCGCGTCGGTTGGCTCCTCGATCGCGGGATCGGGGCGCTCGCCGACGGTGATGTCCTGCGGTCCCCCGAAGATCGCAGATCGCATGGGCTGCGGTCGTCAGCCCGCGGCTTTCTTCACGAGGTCGGCGAGCCGCGCCTCGACCCCGGCGGTCAGCTTGGTGACCGCGAAGGCGACCGGCCACATCTCGCCATCGTCCACCCTCGCGTCGGGCTGGAACCCGAAGGTCGAGTACCGCACCTTGAACTTCGAGGCGGGCTGGAAGAAGCAGATGACCTTGCCGTCCTTGGCGTAGGCGGGCATCCCGTAGTACGTCCGCGGCACGAGGTCCGGCGCGCTGTCGGTGACGAGCCCGTGGATTCGCTCGGCCATGGCGCGATCGGGCTGCGGCATCGCGGCGATCTTCGCCCGCAGTTCCCGCTCGCCCTCGGCCCGCTCGTCGCCCGGGCCTCGGCGCGAGGCCGCTTTTCGCTCTCGGGCGCTTTCCTGCATCGCGGCCCGCTCCTCGTCCGTCCAGACGTTGGGGGTGCGGGCCGCGCGTGTGCGCTTGCTGGTGGTCTTCGTGTCAGTCATTGGATGGTTCCTTTCGGGTTGTCAGGCTGTCGCCGCTGCGGCGGTCTTCCGCTCGAGGACTCGGATCGCGTTGCCGAACGGGTCGCGGAGGCCCATGTCGGTGCCGTAGAAGTGGTCGATCGGCTCCTGGGTGAAGTCAGTGACGCCTCGCGCCTGGAGGGTTTCGTACAGGGCTCGAACGTCGTCCGTGTGGAAGACGAGGCCGCTCAGCGCGCCCTTCGCGATCAGCTCGCGGAGCTGCTCAGCGGTGGCCTCGTCATGCAGGGGCGGGCCTGGCTGCTCGAGGTTGATCTCGACGTCGGGCTGGCCGGGGACGCGGACGGTCAGCCAGCGGTAGGACCCCTGCGTGAAGTCCGAGCCGACCTCGAGCCCGAGCTTGTCGACGTAGAAGTCGAGAGCCTCCTGCTTGTCGAGGACATAGATCGAGGCGACGTTGAGCCTGGTGAGCATCGTGTTCTCCTCTGCGCGTGTCGATGGGGACGACGATCAGGCTAGGGGAGCCGCCGCCGCGCCCGCTTCTCCAAAACTGCTGGATTGCGTCGCACTCTCCGCTGGAGTCGCTGTTGCCGCCGCGACCCGCGGTCGCATGGCCCACATCTGGACGCAGTTGGGCGCGACCATCGGCCCATGTCCCTCGCGATAGCTCGACGGCGTCTCGCCGATGATCTCGCGGAACGTCCGGCTGAAGGTCCCCAGGCTCATGAAGCCGACGTCGAAGCAGATGTCGGTGATGCTGCGGTCGGTTTCGCGGAGGAGGAACATCGAGCGCTCGACCCTCCGCCGCTGCAGGTACCGGTGCGGCGTCTCGCCGAACACCGCGCGGAAGCTGCGGATGAAGTGCGCCTCGGAGACATAGGCCACCGCGGCCACGGCGCGGACGTCGAGCGGCTCGGCGTAGGCGCGGTCCATGGCGTCGCGGGCGCGCAGCAGGCGCCGGTTCAGATCCTCGACTTCCCGGCTCACGGTGCAACGCTACGCCATCAGGTCGCTTGGACCGATCCGCGCCCCATCGCTGCAGGATGGTCGACTGTCAGGATCGCCAGGCGACCGCTCTGACTTCGACCGGCTCGCGCACGCCCTTCAACGTCAGCTGTCGCGGCTCCGAAACTGCGTAGCGAGCCGAGCCCAGGTCGGCCAGAACCGCAGGCGTCGCCAGGATCTCCTCGCGCCCGGCCGCCGCGCCGACACGAGCGGCGACGTGGACGCCCCGACCGCTGTAATCGCGACCACGACGGGTGGCCTCGGTCGCGTGGAGTCCGATCCGGACCCACGGCGCAAACCCGTGCTCGCGCCGATGGCGCACGAGCCGCCGCTGGATATCGACCGCAGCGTCGATCGCTTCGTCCGCGCGCTCGAAGGCCACGAAGAAGCCGTCGCCGGTGTGGCTGACGACTTCGCCTCGGTGCTGGGCGACCGCGCCGCGCAGCTCGCGGTCATGCCAATCGAGCAGCTCATTCCACGCCTCGTCGCCGATCACGCTGACCAGGTCAGTCGAGGTCACGATGTCCGTGAACATGAACGTGCGAGTCGGTCGTTCCTCTGGCGGAGCGAGCGCCCCTCGATCCGGCGCCCCTCCCAGGAGCGCATCGACTCGCTGGATGTCGAGCGTCGCACCCAGCCGTTCGAACACCGGTCGGACGGCGAGCAGGTCTCGCCTGGCGGTCGACTCGTCGCCCTCGGCCGCGAGCGCCTCCGCATAGTGGACCCGCGCTTGGGCGGCCTCATAGGGCAGGTCGGTCGCCTGCCAGAGGCGCCATGATTTGCCGAGAACCGGCGAAGCCTCCTGCGGCCTGTTCTCTCCCAGGAGCAGTTCGCCGCGGGCCGTCATGGCGCCGGCGCGATAGAGCGGACGCTCGAAGTCGACGGCGATCTGCTCGAGTTCCTCCACGGCACGCTGGGCGGTCTCCAGGTCTCCTCCGGCGAGGGCGATGTCGACCTGGGCCGGCAGCAGCCGACCTCGGGCGGTGCGGTCTGAAAGGGCTCCGGTCCCGGAGGCCGTTGCCAACGATCTGGCGATCGAGCGCTGGGCATCCTCGACCTGGCCGCGGGCGAGCTGCAGAAGGGAGAGGCCGGGTTGGCCGTCATGCCCGTACTCGTAGGCGCGGTCGAACGCCTCGGCGGCAGCGGCGAGATCGCCCATTCGGAGCCGGATCTCACCGAGGGCGTTGTATGCGAAGCCGAGCCCGTCCATGAGCCGGAACCGCTGGAGCACGTCGCACGCCTGGCGCACCTCCGCCTCGGCCTCCGCCCAGTGTCCTCGGAGCATCTTGAGCTCGGCCCGGTGGACCTGGCAGATCCCGGGGTAGCCACCGGCGCCGTTGCGGCGCATCCAGCGCTCGCCTTCGTCCGCCCATTGCGCCGCGCGCTGGAGATCACCGACGCCCCGACAGGCGCCGATGGTCGTGCAGAAGATGTCGCTCGCGGCACGCAGGTCGAGACGTCCGGACGATGCAGCTGTCGCCGCCTCGTCGAGTTCGGCGAGGCCGACCTGCCATCGCCCGGCCATGACGTCGGCCATGCCCTTGAAGCTCATCGCGCTGTAGAGCGCGTCCGGGTCGCCTACGCGCCGAGCGAGCTCCATCGCCCGGTCGAGCGTCTCGATGCCCACGTCGAGATGGCCCGCCATCAGCAGCCCGACCGCGTCGAAGAGCGTCTTCTGCGCATGCAGCGGGGAGTCGGGAATGGCCTCGAGGA
>VBFG01000117.1 GCA_005882635.1 Chloroflexota bacterium
ACGCCGCAGGCCGACCTGCTCGCGATCTTCAAGCGGCTGTTCGCCGTCGCGCGGACGCTCGAGCGACGCGATCGGCAGCGCAGCCGACGACGGGCGCCGTCCGAGCCCGTGACGGCAGGTCGGCGTCGACCGGTCGCCATCGGACCGTCGGAGAGCACCGAGAACGATTGAGATGGGAGTCGCCGGGCCGCCCGGCGAGGGCTCGTCCCGTCCGAGGTCACCGCGGCCGCCGGCTAGTCCTGCCGCCTATTCGGTGCGGTCCTCGATCTCCCAGGCGTGGTCGAGGGCGTGCCACGCGATCCGGTGGGCGGCGTAGCGGGCCGGCCAGCGGCGACCCGCCAGAGGCTCCCCGCTGCGGGCCGCCCGCAGGACGTCGAGCATCGCCGTTCGCATCGCCGCGATGGCGGCGGCGTCGTCCGGGGCGAACTCGCGGACCTTGAGCCCGATCTCGTGGGCGTAGGCGCGATCGGACTCCATGACGTGGGCCACGACCTTCGACGTGTTCCGGCCGCCGCCCCGCGGGCCCTTCCGCAGCTCTTCCGGCGCGGCGGCAGCGGTTCGATCGAAGTACGACCAGGCGGCGCCGACCAGCCCGGCCAGCCGAGCCGCCTCGGTCGCGTCCATCGGACGCGCGTCCTGGTCGGTCGGCCGGCTCGGGACGCCGAATTCCGTCCCGGATCCGCCGGCGTTGCGCTCGACGACGTCGAGATCGTCGACTGCGACCGTCGACGCGAACCGGCGGTGCTCGGCCTCGGCGATCGCCACGTAGCGTGGCGCGTAGGCGGCGAGAGCCTCCAGGGCCAGCTCGTCGGTCTTGCCGACACGGCTCCAACCCGGCCAGTCGGCGGCCGTGGCGAAGGTCTTCTTGGGGGTGTGCTCGATGGTGACGGCGATCGACCTGGTCACGCCGCCGAGGCCGTTGCCCCCGCGAGACGCGCGACCAGCGCGGCCATCGCCTCTACGTCGGTGCCCTTCTCCCCGAGGGCGTCGACGAGCGCGGACGCCACGATCACCCCGTCGGCCCCGGCACGGGCCAGCGCCCGGACATGGGCCGGCTTGCTCACCCCGAAGCCGACTCCGACCGGGACGGGGGAGACCGCCGTCACGTCGCGGACGAGCCGGCCGACGGACGTCGGGAGGGATGTCCGCGCCCCGGTGACGCCAACGAGGGACACGCAATACAGGAATCCGCCGCTCCGCGCCGCGATCGCCCCTCGACGCTCGGGCGGCGTCGTCGGCGCGACGAGATAGACGACGGCGAGACCAACCGCCGCGGCGACGGCCTCGAACGGGCCGCCCTCATCGGGCGTCAGGTCGGCCACGATCACGCCCGACGCCCCGGCATCCGCCAGGCGCCGGGCCGCGGCCGCCCCGTCGCCGCCACCGAGGAACTGGTTCGCGTAACCCATCGGCACGATCGGGGTCGACCGGCGCGAACGCGCGACGCGGTCGATGAGCCGAAGGCTGCCGTCGAGCGTCGCGCCGGCGGCGAGGGCGATCTGGGAGGCCCGCTGGAGTGTCGCGCCGTCGGCCAGCGGGTCGGAATACGGCAGGCCGACCTCGAGCAGGTCCGCCCCGGCGTCGATCGCCGTCAGCGCGATCCGCGCGCTCGTCTCCGCGTCGGGATAGCCCGCGACGACGTATGGGACCAGGGCCGCGCGCCCCGCCGACCGCGCTGCCGCGAATGCGGCGGCGATCCGGCGCGCCCCGGCGGTGTGGTTCGTCCCGGCTTCCGCGGCGGGAGGCGGCCGGTCGAGCGTCGCCGTCATGGGACCGCCGTCACGAGACCACCGGGTTTCGTTCGAGCCAGCGGCCAAACGACGCGAGGTCCTTGTCGCCCCGACCGGACAGCCCGACGAGGACGACCGTCTCCTCCGGCCATGGCTCGCCACGACCGGCGCTCCCGGCGAGGAGTCGCGGCAGGACCGCCAGGGCGTGAGCGCTCTCCAGGGCCGGCAGGATCCCTTCGGCCTTCGACAGCCAACGCATCGCCTCGAACGCCTCGTCGTCGGTCGCCGCGGCGACCTCCAGCCGCCCGGCCGCGGCGAGGGCCGCGATCTGCGGGCCGACCCCCGGATAGTCGAGCCCGGCAGATGCCGAGTGGGCCTCGACGACCTGGCCGTCGGCGTCCTGGAGCATCATCGATCGGCTGCCATGGAGGATCCCCGGCGTGCCGCCGGCCAGGGCCGCGGCGTGCCTCCCCGTTTCGATCCCTTCCCCGGCCGCCTCGGCGACCGCGAGGCGGACCGACGGCTCGCCGATGAACCGGTCGATCAGCCCGATCGCGTTCGACCCGCCGCCGACACAGGCCAGGGCGAGATCCGGCAACCGCCCCTCGGCGTCGACGACCTGCGCCGCGGCCTCGTCGCCGATCCGCCGCTGGAGATCGCGGACGATCGTCGGATACGGGTGCGGTCCCATCGCCGAGCCGAGGACGTAATGGGTCGTCTCGACGTTCGTCACCCAGTCACGCATCGCTTCGTTGACGGCGTCCTTCAGCGTCGCCGTCCCGGACGTCACCGGCCGGACCTCGGCACCCAGGGCCCGCATCCGGAGGACGTTCGGCTCCTGCCGCTCGATGTCGACCGCGCCCATGAACACGACGCACGGCAGCCCGAGCAGCGCGCAGGCGGTCGCCGTCGCGACGCCGTGCTGGCCGGCGCCCGTCTCGGCGATCACCCGCTCCTTGCCGAGGCGGCGGGTCAGCAGCGCCTGCCCTAGCGCGTTGTTGATCTTGTGGGCGCCGGTATGGGCGATGTCCTCGCGCTTGAGGTAGACGCGCAGGCGACGGGGGAGCTCGGCGGTCGGGTCGAGCGCGACGGCGCGTTCGAGCGCCTCGTAGGCCAGGGTGTCGGCCCGGTAGAGCGGCGTCGGACGACCGGCGTAGCGGCCCAGGAGCTCCCGCAGCTCTGACCAGAACACGGGGTCGTCGCGGACCGCGAAGTAGGCGGTCTCGAGCTCCTGGAGCGCCGCCATGAGCGTCTCCGGCACGTAGCGGCCGCCGAACTGGCGGTCGGTCCCCCACCGACCGCTGTCGTCCGCCGCGAGCAGGCCCGGGTGGGCCGGCGTCGGTCGGACGGTGAGGTTCGGCCGGTCGAGGCGGGCGGCGTGCGTCCGTTTGACGAACAGGGCGACGCGCAACGGGTCCTTCGTCGGGCGCTGGCCATCGATCCGCGGCCGCTCGGTGCCCGAGGCGCTGTCGACGCCGATCGCCGGAACGGCGCGGAGAGCGCCGGCGACATTGGTGGGGTCGAGCCCGCCGGCGAGGACGACCGGGACCTCCCGGGCGACGGCGGCGGCCAGGGTCGTGTCCACCCGCGTCCCGGTCCCCCCGGGATGCGGCCCGCCGGCGGCGTCGAGCAGGATCCGCTCCGCGCCGGCGTCGAGGTAGGCCCGCGCTCGCTCGACGATCGCGGCCGGCGTGTCGCGCCGGGCGGCGACGCGGAGCGCCTTCCAGACCGGCCGACCGGCGGCGACGACCTCCTCGACGGACTCGTCGCCGGAGAACTGGACCGCATCGGGGTCGATCGCGGCGACGATCTCGGCGATCCGCCCCCGGCCGGCGTCGGCGGTGATCGCGACGATCCGCGGCGCCGTCGTCGAGAGGGACCGGGCGACGCGGGCGAGGGCGACGGCCTCGCCCAGCTCCAGGGCCCGTGGCGTGCCGGGGACGAGATTGAGGCCGATCGCGTCGGCGCCCGACCGGACCGCGGCCAGAACGCCCTCCGCGTCGGTGATCCCGCAGACCTTCGCGAGCGCGGTGGCCGCGCTGTTGGCGGGGTCCGATGGCGGCTGGCCGGCCGCGACGAAGGCCCGCGCGGCTGCGGCGGGTTCGTCGGCTCGGGCGAGGGCCTCGCCGACGAGCGCGGCGTCGAAGCCGACGGCCCGCCACGCGGCAACCCTCGCGGGATCGCGAACGCCGGATTCGGCCACGACGAGACGATCGTCGGGAACGAGCGCGCGCAGCCGAACCGCCCGATCGGTGTCCACCGCAAGGGTCCGGAGGTCGCGGTTGTTGATCCCGATCAGGCGGGCCCGGGTCGCGAGCGCCCGCTCGAGCTCGCGCTCATCGTGCGCCTCCACGAGTGGCTCCAGCCCGATCTCCAGGGCGCGCTCGACAAGCCTCGCGAGCCGCTTCGCCGGGTGGAGCACGGCCAGGAGCAGCACGGCATCGGCGCCGGCCGCCCGGAGATGGGGGAGCTGGATGTCCTCGACGACGAACTCCTTCGCCAGGACCGGGACGGCAACGGCCGCCCGGACCGCTCGGAGGTCGTTGACCGAGCCGCCGAACCAGTGCGGCTCGCACAGGACCGAGATCGCGGCCGCGCCGCCGGCTTCGTAAGCTCGGGCTCGGGCGACGATGTCCTCGCCCGCCGCCGCGATCTCGCCCGCCGACGGCGAGGCCCGCTTGATCTCGGCGATGAGGTGGAGGCCCGGCGCCGCCAGCGCCGTCAGGATGTCGCGGGCCCGGGGAGTCCCGGCCGCGGCCGCCAGGTGATCGTCGAGGCTGAGCCGTGCCATCTCGGCCCGGACGTCGGCGCGTCGCCGCTCCGCGATCTCGGCGACGACGTTCCGCGACCGACCGGATCGCGCCCGGTCGTCGCGATCGTCCCCGTCCGGCGGCGGCAGCCGGTCGGCGGCGGGGCGCTCGGAGATCGTCACGCCGGCGCGCCCTCCGCGACGCCCGGCCGGGCAGTCTCGGCCGCCTGACGTTCGACCCGGAGCCGGTCGAGGAGCTCGACCGCGAGGCCGGCGTCGATCGTGAGCGCCGCGCGTTCGATCCCGGCCGCGAGGTCATCGACCGCACCGGCGACGACCAGCCCGGCCGCGGCGTTCAGGAGCACGACATCGCGTCGCGCACCCGGCTCGCCGCGGAGCACGGCCTCGACGATGCGAGCGTTGTCCTCGGGCGAGCCGCCGGCGAGCTTCGCCGTCGCCGCCCTCGTGAGCCCGAGGGCCGTCGCGTCGACCGCCCGGACCTCGATCCCCTCCGGTGACACGTCGTGGATCGTCCCGGTGGCGTCGAGCGGCAGCTCGTCGATCCCGTCGCCCCCGACGACGAACGCCCGCTCGGTGCCGAGGCGATGGAGGACGGCCGCCAGCCGCGGAGCGGCCGCGGGATCCGCGACGCCGACGACCTGCCGTCGGGCGCCGGCCGGGTTCGTCAGCGGGCCGATCAGGTTGAACGCCGTCCGCACCCCGATCTCGCGTCGCGTCGGGCCGGCGTGCTTCATCGCCGGGTGGAAACCCTGCGCGAAGAGGAACGCGAAGCCGTTGTCGCGCAGGGCCGTCGCCGCCGACTCGGCGTCATGGTCGATCCGGACGCCGAGCGCGTCGAGCACATCGGCCGAGCCCGATCGCGACGTCATCGCGCGGTTGCCATGCTTGGCCACGGGGATCCCCGCGGCCGCGACCACGAGTGCCGCGGTCGTCGAGATGTTGAACGTCCCGCTGTTGTCGCCGCCGGTCCCGCAGGTGTCGATGGCGCCGTCCGGCGCCGCGACCGGTACGACCCGCTCGCGCATCGCGGTCGCGAACCCGGCGAGCTCGTCGACGGTCTCGCCGCGCATCCGCAGGGCGACGAGAAGCGCGGCCAGGAGTGCCGGCGTCGCCTCGCCGTCCATGACGCTGCCCATCGCCGCGCGGGCCTCGCCCAGGGTCAGGGTCCGACCTTCGACCACGGCGGCCAGCGCCGTCCGGACCTGGTCGCTCATCGCACGGTGCCGACTGCGTCGGCGTCGGCCAGACCGGCCGTGGCGAACGAGCCGGTCGCGTTGTCGAGCCGCGACGCCTCACCTTCCCCGGCGAGGCGGAGGAAGTTCGCGAGCAGGTGCGGTCCCTGCGGCGTCAGGACCGACTCCGGGTGGAACTGGACGCCCTCGAGCGGCAGGGCAACGTGACGGATCCCCATGACCACTCGGTCGGCCTCGCTCATCGCGGTGATCCGCAGCTCGGGCGGAAGCGTCGACGCGTCCACCGCGAGCGAGTGGTAGCGGGCGGCCATGAACGACGGCGGCATTCCGGCGAGAAGCCCTGCGCCGTCATGGGTGACCTCCGAGGCCTCGCCGTGGACGAGAGTCGGGGCGCGGACGATCGAGGCCCCGAACGCCGCGGCCATCGACTGCATCCCGAGGCAGACGCCGAGCAGGGGGATCCCGCGATCCCGCGCGACGTCGACGGTCGCGACCGACACCCCGGCGGATTCGGGATCGCCTGGACCCGGCGAGATCACGATTCCCCGCAGGTCCGCGGCGGGGTCCGCCGCGAGCGACTCCAGCCCGGCTCGATCGATCGCGTCGTTGCGGACGACACGGACCGCAGCCCCGGCCGCTTCGAGCGCCTGGACCAGGTTGAACGTGAAGCTGTCGTAGTTGTCGATCACGAGGATCATCGCCACTCCCCGATTGAGCCGGCGGAGGCGGCTGAGCTAGCCGAGCCGGCCGCCACCTCCGGGCGTCCGCGCGGCGTGTCGGCCGGCGCGGCGGCGAGCTGGATCGCGCGGCGGAGGGCCGCAGCCTTGTGCTCCGTCTCCTCGAACTCCCGCTCCGGGACGCTCGCGGCGACGATTCCCGCTCCCGTATGGATGTGGGCTCGCCCCTCCCGGAGGACGGCGCTCCGGATCGTGATCGCGGTGTCGAGGTTGCCGTCGTAGCCGAGATAGCCGACGGCACCACCGTACAGCCCGCGCCGCTCACCCTCGGCGGCCGCGATCAGCTGCATCGCCCGGACCTTCGGCGCGCCGGACAGGGTCCCGGCCGGGAAGACCGCCCGGAGCGCGTCGAGCGCATCGAGGCCCGGTCGGAGCCGGCCCTCGACGTGGGACACGAGATGCAGGACGTGGCTGTAGCGCTCGACCTCCATGTACTTGCTGACCGTGACTGTCCCGGGTCGAGCGACCCGCCCGAGGTCGTTCCGCCCGAGGTCGACCAGCATGATGTGCTCCGCCCGCTCCTTCGGGTCGCGTTGGAGCTGCTCGGCGAGGATCTGGTCCTCTCGCTCGTCCGCGCCCCGCGGCCGCGTCCCGGCGATCGGGTGGGTCGTCAGTCGGTCGCCCTCGACCTGGAGGAGCAGCTCCGGGCTCGCGCCGACGACCTCGAACTGGGGTGTCCGGACGAAGAACAGGTACGGGCTCGGGTTGACCCGGCGGAGGGCCCGGTACAGCGCGATCCCTTCGAGGGGGGCGCCGGTCGCGGGGTCGGTCGGGAGGTCGAACGTCTGGCGCCGGGCGAGCACGACCTGGATCGCCTCGCCGGCCGCGATCGCGTCCTTCGCGACCTCGACGGCGTGGATGTAGGCGTCGCGCCCGAGGCTCGTCGCGACCTGCTCCTCGGCCAGGCGCGGCGCCGCCGGTCCCGTCCCGTTCGAGCCGGGCCGGGGAGCGCTGCCGGCCAGCTCGGCGGCGGCCGGTCGCCCGGTCCGCTCGAGGGCCTCGAAGACCGCCTCCTCGGCGATCCGATAGCGACCCTCGAGGTCGGGCGCCTCCGTGTGGAGCGAGGCGATCGCGCTGAGCGTGTGCGTCAGGTGGTCGAAGACGAGGACCAGGTCGGTCTCGATGAACGCCGCCGAAGGGACGCCGACCGGGTCGGGCTCGGGCAGCGGGACGGTCGGCTCGAAGGTGCTCACCGCGTCGTACGCGAGGGCGCCGACCGCACCGCCGGTGAAGCGCGGCATGCCGTCGGTCGGCAGGACGCGGCGGCGCGGGACGAACGCCCGGATGGCGTCGAGCGGGTCCGGGGCGGGGATCGAATCGATCGGGAGGTCGGGGTGGTACGCCTCGACGGTCACCGGTCGTGTCTGCGTCCGGGCGACGCCGTCGCGGACTTCGAGCAGCCGCCGCGGCCCGATCCCGAGGAACGAGTAGCGCCCCAGCCGCTCGCCGCCCTCGACCGACTCGAGGAGGTAGGCCGGCGTCGCCCCGTCGTCGAGCCGGAGGAACGCGCCGATCGGCGTCTCGAGGTCGGCCGGCCGCGTCGCCCGGAGGAGCAGCGTGTCGGCATTGCCTGCGAGGCGTTTGGCCTCGGTCAGGCTGAGCGGATCGGTTGTGGTCATCGGTTGCGGCCTCGTGCGGTCCCCGTCGGCTCGGCGCCGTGTGTTCCGGCTCCGGAATCAAGAACGACCTGTTCGTCCAGGGACGAAAGGTCGTGCCTTCCGCGGTGCCACCCTCATTCGGCGATGCCGCACTCTCGTGACCGACGGGCGGCCGGACCGCTACGCGGTCGTCGCCGATCGGCGCTGCCCTGTATCGCTGGCGCTCTGCGCCGGAGCCTACTGGGTCCGCTCCACGTCGCCGCGTCGCTCGCCGTTCGGTCCGGAGGCTCCCGGGTCCATTCGCCGCCGTCGCCGCTCCGGTTTCCACCAGCCACCGGATCTCTCTGCCGACGTTCGACGGGTACTCGTCCCGTTCACAGCCCGCTCTTCGTGATGTGGCCGGGAGGATAGGCGCCGGCCGAGCGAGGCGTCAAGCGCCGGCAGGCCGGTCGCGTGCCTCGGGCTCGAAACCGGCGCAGGCGAGCACCGGCAGCCGTGGGTAGCGGGCGAAGCGCGGGTCCGACCGCGACAGCTCGCACAGGACGAACCGTGAGCCGCGCCTCGAGGCGACGATGCGCGCGTGGCGGCAGGCGTCACAGAGGCCGGCAGGTGGCGGACCCGATCTCACGCGGCCACGGTAACGCCGGCGGTCAGCTCTCCGCCGTACGCGCCGTCCGCCGGCGACGGACGCCGAACCCGCCGAGCCAGCGCCGGGCGACCGGGACCCAGAGGATCCCGCCCGAGGCCTGGGCCAGGACCACGAGGACCAACAGGATTCCGGGGACGCTCAGGACCAGCGACGGCACGGCCCATTCGATCAGGCCGAGCGAGGCGAGGTCGATGTCGCCAAATCCATCGAGGGGATCGTCGATCGGCGGGCCGACGGCGAACGGGCGCTCGACGGGCGAGTCCGGGGCGCCGCCGCCTGAGCCGCCGGTGCCGCTGCCTGAGCCGCCTGTGCCGCCGCCGGAGCCGCCACCCGGCGGGCCGACGACGCCGATTCCAGGCGCGAACGACGCCGACGGATCGCCGGACGAGGCGGGATCCGCGGACGGCGCGGGACCGCCCCCGGTCGGGGCGGGCGTCGGAGTCGCCGTGGCCGTGGGGATCGGTCCGGGGAGCAGGCTCGGCAAGGCGCTCGGCAGGATGCTCGGGAGCGAGGTCGGGAGCGGCGGCAGGGTGGCGATCGGAAGCGGCAGCGTCGGCGTCGGTGTGGGGGTGGCGCCGGGTGCGGGCGTCGGGGTCGGCGTTGGCGTCGGGGTTGGCGTCGGGGTCGGGGTCGGAGTCGGCGTCGGCGTCGGCCTCGGCGTCGGAGTCGGAGTCGGGGTCGGCGTCGGCGTCGGCGTGGGTGTCAGAGTCGGCGTCGGGGCGGGCGCTGAGACATTGATCGTCACCGTGGCGACGTTCGACCAGGCGATGCCGTCCCAAACTTTGTAGGTGAATGTCCGGGCGCCCGTGAACGACCCGCCCGACGTGAACGTGAACGCACCATTCGACGAGAGGTTGACCGACCCGCTGCCGCTGTCGGTCACCTTCGTCGCCGTCAGGGAATCTCCATCGGCATCAGTGTCGTTCGATATGACGCCTGGAGCCGGAACACTCAGCGTCACCCCAGTCGTGGCGGTGTAGGTATCGGGGTTCGCGACCGGGGCACGGTTGATCACCGTGATCGTCACGGTCGCCGAATCGGTGACGAGGATGCCCAGGTTCAGGACTCGGGCCTCGTACGTGAATGCGTCGGAGCCGACGTACCCAGCGCTCGGCCGGTAGGTGAAGCTGCCGTTCGTATTCACCGTCACGGTGCCGTGGGCGGGGTTTGTCAGCTTGGCGGCCGTCAGTCCGATGCCACTGTCGTTGGCAAGGAGGCCCGGCGACGCGACCGACAGCACGCGATCGTGACTGACGGTATAGGCATCGTTGTTGGCGGTCACCAACAGGCCGGCGCTGGCAGCGGGTGCGGTGAATGCGGTGAGGATCGCCGCGGCGGCGAACATTGCGACGAGCCGTCGCCGACGATTTCGGTTCATGCAACTCGCCCCGGGATCCACAGCGCCCTCGACGGATCGGCACCGGGCAGCGGCGCATCGGCGTCCGTCTCGATCCCGGCGACGAAGACGCGGACGAGCGATTCGTCGAGCTGAGTGCCGCAGGCGTCCTCGAGCCGAGTCAACGCCTCCCGTAGGTCGATGGCCTTCCGATACGGCCGGGTCGTCGTCATCGCCGAGAAGGCGTCGCCGACCGCGAGAATGCGCGCGACGAGCGGGATGCCCTCGCCCTCGAGGCGGTCGAGATAACCGTCGCCGTCCCACCGCTCGTGGTGGTGGCGGATGCCAGCCCGGACGAGGTCGATGTCCGGAACGTCGCGGACGATCATGTCGCCGAGGGCGACGTGCTGCTTCACGATCTCGTACTCGGCAGCGGTCAGCTTGCCGGGCTTGCGGAGGATCGGATCGGGGATGCCGATCTTGCCGATGTCATGGAGCAGGCCCGCGGTGTGGATCGATCGGACGAACTCCGGCTCGAGGCCGAGCCGCTGCGCGAGGTACACCGCGTAGCGGGCGACATCCTCCGAATGCCGCTTCGTGTAGCGGTCCTTGGTGTCGACGGCGAGGACGAGGCCCTGGAGGACGTCGAAGCCCGAGGTCGGCTGCTCGGCGGCGTCCGGCTCGCCGGCGACGCGGATCGTGTCGCCGCCCGACGCCTTCGCCTCCTCCAGTGTCCTCGCGGCGGCGGCCAACAGGACCGTCACCGACGTGCCGTGATCCGGGTAGGTGCAGAGGCCGGCGCTGACCGTGATCGGGAGACGCTCCGTGGATTCGAACTGGAGGCTGAGATCGGCCAGCGCGGCCCGGAGGCGGCCAATGGCCGGCTCGAGGTCGACGACGGCCTCGGCCGGCGCGACCACGAGGAACTCGTCCGGGCCGTAGCGACCCATCGTCACGCTATCGGGCAGGAGCCGGGCCAGCTCGGCGGCGAGGGCGAGGAGCGCCTGGTCGCCGGCGCGATGGCCGTGGTTGTCGTTCAGCAGCCGGAAGTTGTCGATGTCGACGAGGGCCACCCCGAGAGGCGTGCCGGCCTCGCGCGCCCGCTCGATCTCGAGGGCGAGGTGGGCAACGAGCGCGCCGTGGTTCAGCGTGTTCGTCAGCGGGTCGCGCCGGGTCGACTCGACGAGGGCGGCCGTCTGCCGAGTCAAGCGGGCCTGGGCGGAACGGAAGATCAGGTACAGCAGCAGCGACGCGACGATCCCCGCGCTCAGGGTGACGACGACGATGTCGCGACGGACCCGGTCGAGGCGCTCGAGAACCGGCACGGCGTCGCGCCAGATCCCGACGACGGCGCGAACCTGGCCGCCCGTCGTGATCGGCAGGAACTCGCGGAGGATCGTCGGCGAACCGAGATCGCCGGGCCCGGCACCCGCGTCGGCGACCGGCGTCATCTCGATGCTGACGTCGCCGCGCCCGGCGCTGGTGGCCGGTGCTCCGGGCGGGATGAGGACGCCGGCGAGTCCTGGCTGGCTCGCGGCGACGATGGTCCCGTCCAGGCGCCGGAGCTCCACCCGAAGGATCTCGCGTGGACCGGTGAGGGCCGCGAGCTCAGCCTGGAGGACCACGAGGTCGTGCTGCGTCGGTCCGGTCGCCGGGTCCAGATCACGGAGCTGGAGCGAATCGTTCAGGACCGCGCGCACCGTGGCCGAGTCGCTCGCCACGACGGTGTTCAGCGTGCCGGTCGAGAAATGGAGCGAGACCATCAGGGCCTGGGCGCTGGCCGTGATGCCGATGATCACGAGGAACGCGCCGAAGACGAGCATGAGCAGCAGCGGCCGGCGCGTCCGCGGCTGGGAGCCGAACACGATCGATCACCTCGGGGAGATTGGTCCCGGACACGATCGAGGCTAGGTACTCATGGAGTCCGGCCCAATGGCGACAAAGTCCCAGTAGGGACTAGGCGCCGATCACGAAGGGTGCTCGCGCGCACCGCGTCGTGTGTTCGTCGGCGTCCGCGTGCCGTGCCAAGGCGCGACAGCCCCTACCAGGTCCAGCCGGGGAGGGCCTCCAGCTCTGCGACCTGATCGGGATCGAGCGTCCCGGCTCGGTGGCGGCCGCGATAGGTCGATTCCCAGAGCGCCAGCGGGAATCCGTCGCCGGTGGCCGCGCCGGCCGGGAAGGGCACGGAGCCGCCGTCGTCGATCGCCTGCCGGGCGTACCACAGGCCGGCCTCGAAGAACGGGTCCACGACCTGGAACGTTCCGTCCTGCGGCTCCATGGTCAGCCTCTCGACGAAGCACCAGGCCCAGTCCTCGCCCTCCTCGAGGGTCTGCATGATCGGGTGGCGGCTCTCCTGAAAGTGCTTCGTGGCGTGGCGATTGGGACTCGAGTCGCAGCAGTTCGTCGCGCCGCAGGTCAGGCACTGCCGCAGGTGGACCCAGCTGCTGCCGATCGCGACGCACGTCGGACAGACATCCTGCGGGACCGGGCGATCCGGCGAGATCTGATCGAGGTGGGAACAGGTCGCCTGCACGACCTGACGGTACAGGAATCGTCGGACAGGGCCGGTTTGGTGGTTGTGGGTATGCTGCGTCGATGGAGCACAACGGCACCGGTCCCCGCCATCGACGCCCGCGTCCGGACGCCGCGACGGGCGCGACGGCCCTCCAGGAGCGGCCGGCGGACGGCGGCGAGGCGCCGACATCGATCGACCTCGAGCCGTCCCCCGCGAACGCCAAGTGGCGGGCGCTCCTTGCCGAGGGCGGCCCGATCCTCGCCGACGGCGCCATGGGCACGATGCTATTCGCCTCGGGGCTGCAGTTCGGCGACCCACCCGAGGCCTGGAACGTCAGCCACCCCGAGGTCGTCCGGCGGATCCACCGCGGCTACCTCGACGCCGGCTCGCGGATCGTGATGACGAACACGTTCGGCGGGAACCGCCTGCGGCTGCGACTCCACGGCCTGGACTCGCGGGTCTCGGAGCTGAACCGGACCGCGGCGATCCTCCTCCGCGCCGAGGTCGATGCGGCGGGCGGGGCCGCGCTCGTGGCCGGTGACATCGGGCCGACCGGCGAGATCATGGCGCCGCTCGGGACGCTGGACGCGGACGAGGCGACCGACGTCTTCGCCGAGCAGGCCGCCGCGCTGATCGCCGGCGGCGTCGACCTGATCTGGGTCGAGACCATGAGCCACCTGTCGGAGATCGAGGCGGCGATCCGCGGAGCCCGTCGCGCCTCGCCAACGATCGCCGTGATCGCGACCATGACGTTCGACACGCGCGGCTACACGATGATGGGCGTCTCGCCGGAGCAGGCCGCGCGGGCCCTGCTCGCCGCGGGTGCGAACGCGATCGGCGGCAACTGCGGGAACGGCCCGGACGAGCTGTTCCCGGTCATCGAAAAGATGCATGCCGTCGCCCCCGACGCGGTCCTCGTCGCGAAGTCGAATGCCGGGATGCCAGAGCTGGTGGACCTCCGGGCGGTCTACAGGGCGGATCCGCCGACGATGGCGGCGGCCGGCGTCGGCTTCCAGGCGGCCGGAGCCAGGATCATCGGTGCGTGCTGCGGGTCGTCGCCGGCGCACCTCGCCGCGATGGCCGAGGCGCTGGAGATCGCTCGACCCTAGGCCCCGCTTCGTCCGCCGCGTCCCCTCCCCGATTCTCGCCGGGCGAGCGTATCGGACAGGATTCCGACAAGTTCGGTCGCGGAGGATCGCCCAGCGGCAGAAACGTGCAGATTTCCTGGTCTACGCGCCCCGAAACCATTGCCATCCGGCCGATCGCGTCGCACTCGCTCGCCCCACGAGAATCTGGTCATGCGAGCCGGCCGAACGAGGCCGCGGCGGGCCGCTCGCGAGTCTCAGTGGGCGGTGTCCTCGGCAAGCCGCTCGCCGGCCTCGATCCGGATCGGCAGGCGGTTCTCGGCGGGCGTCAGTGGGCACGAGAACTGCGGCGCGTAGACGCACGACGGGTGGTACGCGAGATTGAAGTCGATCGCATAGGACCCGTCCTCGTCGGGCTCGAGATCGAGATACCGGCCGGCCCCGTACGTCTCGGCGCCGCTCGTCTCGTCGAGGAACGGCACGAACACTGAGCCGTCGTGGTGGGCGCCTTCGAGCTCGTAGGCCGTGAGGCGCCGAGGCGCGCCGCCGGCCTCGAACGTGAACGTCCCAGCCCGGCGAGCCGGTCGCAGGCGACCGTCCGAGGTCGGGATCTGAAAAGACGTCGGCTCGTTGCCGACGTACGGCGCGAGGTTCAGCCCCTCGAAGACCAGGTCGACGTCGACCGGGTAGTACGGCAGCCCGCTGAAGTCATCGCGCTCCTCGAGCGGGATCGGGCTGCCCGGAGCGCTCTTGAAGAAGGCGTCCTTCTCCGCGCGGTAGCCCTCGATCGCGGCGACGTAGTCGTGCGGCCCCTCGTGGTGATGATGCTCGTGCTCGTCGTGGTCGTGGTCGGCGTGGCCGTGGTCGTGCGCGTCGGTCATCTTGGCTCCAGCGAATCGTGGCGGAGAGGGTGGGATTCGAACCCACGGACCTTTCGGTCAACGGTTTTCAAGACCGCCGCATTCGACCGCTCTGCCACCTCTCCGCCTCGGAGGATAGCGGTCATCGAACGTCATCCGCCCGTCGCCTGCTTCGAGCGAGGCCCTGCGGCGATCCGGCCCCAGGACGTCCCGCAACACCGATCGCCAGGTCGGCGCGCTAGACGTCCTTGACGACGACCGTGCCTGCGATCAGGTCGTGCCAGCCGCGGCGCCGTGCATCGAACAGGATCCAGGCGAAGCCGAGATAGAAGACCGCGCTCGACACCCACATCCCGATGAACCGCAGGACCGCCGCCCCTCCGGTGATCCGTCCGCCATCGCTGTCACGGACGACTCGAAGCCGGAAGCGCTTCATGCCGGGCGTGGCCCCGCCCCGCAGCCAGAACCACGGGAAGTAGGCCGTCGCGATGACGATCACCACGACGATGATGGCGACGAAGCCGCCGGCCGCGGCCGGCGACACCGTGGGGTTCTCCCGCGTCCCGGAGAGGCCCGTCCCAAGGACGATCGCGGCGATCACTGTCGCGACGATGACGAACACCCCGATGATGATCCCGTCGAGGATGTAGGCGACCAGCCGATCCCCGTAGGGCGCGAACTGGACGCCGGGTCCGGGACCTGCCGGTTCGCTCGGCGCCTCCCACCCGGTCGTGCCGCGCGATTCGGACATGGCTCCCTCCTTGCCGGACGCCTCGCCGGCGTCGGCGCGACGGTCCCTCAGGCCGATTGGGCGATGGTATCCCGACCGAGATACGGTCGAAGCACGTCGGGCACGGCGACCGAGCCATCCTGCCGTTGGTACGTCTCGAGCAGCGCAGCGACGACGCGGGCTAGAGCCAGCCCGGACCCGTTGAGGGTGTGGACGAGCTCCGGCTTCGCGCCCGGCTCGGGCCGCCAGCGGATCGCCATCCGCCGCGCCTGGTAGTCCCGGAAGTTCGAGCAGGAGCTGACCTCGAGCCACTTCTCGACGCCGGGCGCCCAGACCTCCAGGTCGTACTTCTTCGCCTGGACGAAGCCCATCTCGCGCGTCGCCATCAAGATGACGCGGTAGGCGAGGCCGAGGCGCTGGAGGAGGATCTCGGCGCGCTCGGTCAGCCACTCGAGGGCCGCCGGCGAGTCGTCCGGCTTCTCGAAGAAGACCATCTCGACCTTGTCGAACTGGTGGACCCGGAGGATGCCCCGGGTGTCCTTGCCGGCGGCGCCGGCCTCGCGACGGAAGCACGGCGAGTAGGCGGCGTACCGGATCGGCAGTTGATCCGGCTCGAGGATCTCGTCGCGATGGAGGTTGGTGACCGGCACCTCGGCCGTCGGCACCAGGTACAGCTCGTCGCGGGTGACGACGTACATCTGGTCTTCCTTGTCGGGGATCTGGCCGGTGCCCGTCGCCGACGCGGTATTGACGACCGCCGGTGGCCAGATCTCGGTCATCCCGTGCTCGCGGGTGTGGACGTCGAGGAAGAAGTTGATCAGGGCCCGCTGGAGCGCCGAGCCGGCGCCCTTGTAGACCGGGAATCCCGAGCCGGCGATCTTGGCGCCGCGCGCGTTGTCGATGATGTCCAGATCCGCGGCGATGTCCCAGTGCGGTCGGCGGCTCCAGCCGCCACCGTCGACCGGGAGCTGCTCGCCCCACGTCCGGACCGTGATATTCGCCTCCTCACCGCCGACGGGGACGTCCGGGTCGGCGGGATTCGGGATGCGCAGGAGGAGGTCCTCGACCTCCGCCTCGACGACGGCCAGGTCGGAGTCGATCGCCTCGATCCTGCGGCCCGCTTGGACCGATGCGGCCTTCAGCTCGGCGACCTCCGGCCCGTCTGCCTTCGCCCCGCCCTTGATCGCCTCGCCGACTCGTTTGCTTGCGGCGTTCCGCTCGGCCTTCAGCGAATCGCCCTCGCCGAGGAGCGCCCGGCGGCGGGTGTCGAGCTCCAGGGCGCGGTCGACGATCGTCGGGTCCTCGCCCTTGTCGATCGCTCCCCGCCGAACGGTCTCGGCGTCGTCGCGGAGACGCTGGAGGCCGACGCTCACGCCGGCACCTGCGGCGCCGCTGCCGCGCGGAGGCGGTCGATGACGAACTGGGGGTCGAGCGAGGCGAGGAGCCAGCCGGCGCGCGGCCCGTTGGCCCGTCCGAGGAGCGCGGCGTAGAGGGCCGTGAAGGCGCGCCCGTTCGGCAGGCCT
>VBFG01000118.1 GCA_005882635.1 Chloroflexota bacterium
GCAGGTTGAGCCACCACGCCGGCTCCGGTTCGCCCCAGCCGTTCATGGCGAGCGTGAACAGGTTCGGACCGTCCTCGAAGTAGCCGAGCATCGCCATCCGCTCCACACCGCTCCGCCGGCCGATCGTGTGGATGCCGAGGATGCCGTAGGTCGCCGGTGTCGGCGGTCGGAGGCCGCGTCGGCCGCCGCTCAGCCGGTAGATCGCGCGGTGAACGGCCCACGCCGCCCGGATGAACCAGCGGGGCGGCAGGAACGGTCGTCGGGTCGTCTGGGTCATCGTTCTTGGGTTCCGATTCTGCGCCATCGACGGCGCGTCGGCGAACAGCCGACGCGGTACGGTGTCACGGCATGAAAGCCGTCGTCCAGGACCGCTACGGGCCGCCGGATGTGCTCCGGATCGAGGAGGTCGAGCGGCCCGTTCCGAAGGACGACGAGGTCCTGATCCGGATCCGTGCCTCGACCGTCAGCCAGACCGACACGCACGCCCGCGCCGCCCGTCCGATCTTCTGGCGGCTGGTCGCCGGATTTCGTCGGCCGAGATGGCGAACGCTCGGGGTCGACCTCGCCGGCGAGGTCGAGGCCGTCGGCTCCGCGGTTCGAACGTTCCGCGTCGGCGACGAGGTCTTCGGATCCCGCTGGTTCGGGGCCCATGCCCAGTTCATCTGCATGCCCGAGACCGCTGCCCTGGCCCTGAAGCCAGGCGCCGTGAGCGTCGAGGAGGCCGCAGCGATCTACGACGGCGCATCCCAGGCGCTCGCCACGCTGCGTCAGGCCGACGTCGGGGAAGGCCGGCGGATCGTGATCTACGGCGCCTCGGGTTCCCTCGGATCCGCGGCGGTGCAGATCGCCAAGCACCAGGGCGCCCATGTGACGGCCGTCTGCGGCACGGATCACGTCGAGCTCGTGCGGTCGCTCGGGGCCGACGAGGTCATCGACTACCGAAACGAGGACTTCACGAAGAACGGGCAGACCTACGACGCGATCATCGACGCGGTCGGCAAATATGCGTTCCGCTGGGGCCGTCGCTCGATCAGGCCCGGCGGTGTGTTCGTCGCGACGGACGTGGGACCCCGCCCGCTCGAGATGTTGATCGGGGCCGTCGCGACCCGCTGGGTCGGCAGCCGGCGGCTGAAGTTCGCATCGGGTCGGAAGAGCCGTGACGACGCCCTGTACCTGAAGGAGCTCGTCGAGAGCGGCGCCTATCGACCGGTCATCGATCGCGTCTACCCGATGCGTCAGGTGGCGGACGCGCACCGCCACGTCGAGACGTGGCACAAGACCGGGAATGTCGTCCTGACGATCGAGTAACGGCCGACGCCTCGAACGAGCGCGACTGATCGTTGACGTCCGTCCAGGATCTTCAGCCGAAGGCGGGACGGAGCTCCCCTGAAGAGAACCGGATCGCCGCGATATTCACTCGCGGGTCGATCCAGTGCTCGCAGAACTGGAAGCGGTAGGTCGTAACCAGCCTCCCGTCCGGCCCGACCACGAACTCGCCCGGCAGCAGCCACGGGTTGTCGACCATCGGCCGGCCCAGCCCCCGGCGATCCTCCGCCAGGGCCCGCCCGCGTTCGGGCTGGCAGGTCAGGTATTCGTCCGACGCGTCGAAGAGGACCTCAGTCGGCCCGCCCTCGAGGAGTCCGTACGCGCGATACGCCTCCTCGGCCGGGTCGCAGAACAGCGCGACAGAGTCCGGCAGGTCGTTTGCGGCGGCGTACGTGAGCGTTCGCTCCCGCTCGCCCTGGCCGATGAGCGCGACCCTCGCGCCTGCGGCCACGTAGTCGACATTCTCGCGCCGCAGCCGTTCCGCCCGATCCCGCCCACAGCTGCAGCCGAAGTGGCGCCAGAACAGCAGCAGGGCGGGTCCGTCGGCCCAGAGCTCCGAGAGGGACATCCGCTCGCCGCTGCGTGCCTCCAGCAGTTCGAGGTCCGGCGCGAGATCGCCGCGCTGGGGCGGCAGCTCGGTCCAGCGCTGCCGGGTCGGACCCGTCCGCCAGTGTTCCAGCCAGTCGCGCTCGGCGGCATCGGTCTCCTCTGAGTCTGGCTGGTGGCGTCTCGATTCCGTCGCGGTCATCTGCATTCCTCGGTTCGCCGGGCGCCAGCGTCGGCCTTCGTGCAGTCACTACGAAGGCTGGCTCATTATCGGGTCGGTCCGCGACATGCGGATTTGACGCCCGCCGTTACCCGTGGCGCTACCGAAGGACGCCGTAGGTGTAGCTGAGCTGCACCTTGGAGATGTCGAAGGTCACCGACCCGCCCTCGTAGATGGACATGACGATCGCCCGCGTGACCCGGCTCCGCTGGTGCGTCGCCAGGCTGCCGCCCGTCGACCACCATCGGTATGACGGCCCGATGTGCTTCGCCAGGTCGTAGGACTCCACGACGAGGTAGCTGCCCCTCGACGGGTTCCAGACGGCCTGCCACCCTTGGCGAGCGTTCGGCGACTTCCCGAGGACCTTGAACGTAACGGACTTGTACACGGTGGCCGCCGGCAGGCTGAACGTGTACCCGACGCCCGCCCAGCTGGAGCCGGACGTCACCTTGATGCCTCGATAGAACGCCGAGCGTGTCGAGATCGACCCGTTGCCGGGATCGCCGTGGAAGGAGTACTGCGCGCCGTACAGCGTCTTGCTCCCGGAGTACGTGTACAGCCGCTTCCACGAGACGGTCGTGTAGGCCACGGCCGTGAGCTTGTTGCCCAGCTGGTCCTGAAGCGTCTGGACGACCTTGTATCTGGCCGCCGCGACGCGGGTGCCCGCCGCAGTGAGGCCGTTCCAGGCCACGCTGTACGCGCCGCGTCGCAGGCCGAGATCGAACGCCCGGACCTTGCCATTCGTCGACGCGTTGTAGATCGCGACCTTGACGGTCGCCCATTCGCCGAGCGTGCCGCGAATGAGGACCGTGTCCTTGTATGCGTCCCGATAGGGGTAGAAGGTCGAAGTGTTGACGCCAACGCCCGTGGCGCTCACGACCTGGTCGGGTGGGCCGACCGCGAGTGTGAGATCGAGGATCGACGGCGGATAGCCGGCCTGGGCACCAACCATCAGGTAATAGGTCGTGCCGATGACGCCCGGGAATAGCACTCGCGACTGCTGCGTGCCGTTCCAGTCGTCGTTGGCTTCGACCAGCGTGAGGCTGCCCGGGGAACCCTTGAAGACGCAGAGCACCGTCGCGAAGAGGCTGGCCGCCGTGGATGCCTCGTATTGCGTCGTGACCGTCGGGGTGAACCGGTACCACGCGGTAGGACCGTGCGACAGGCACGCCGGGTCCGACGGGTCGGTCGTGACGAGCGACGCGTCCGCGACGTGATGGAACGGGACGCTGTCCACGACGACGGCATTCGCGATCGCGTCGTTGCTCGCCGGGCCCAGGATCGGGTTGCCTTGCAGGTTGACGCGGACACCGTCGTGGACACCCTGGTACGCGACGTCGAGCGAGGCGAGAACGAAGGCCAGCCTCGTTGGGGCGAAGCGGACGCTCACCGAGCAGGTCGCGCCGGGCGCCAGCGTCTGGCCGGAACAGGTGTCGGTGGCGATCGTGTATTGATCCGCATCGCTGAACACGAGGCCCACGCTGGCGATCGTGACGTCCGCGTTGCCCGCGGAGGTGTACGTCGCCGTCTGGGGGGCGCTCGAGGTTCCGATCGCCTGGTCGCCGAACGCGAGCGCGGTCGTGTCGGCGGTGAGTGCGGCGAGCGGCCGGGTCGACCCGATGCGGAGCTCCACGAACAGGGCCGGAGCCCCGCCTTCGCAGTGCTGCTCGAGGGTCGCTGAGAATACGGTGGGCTTGCCGTCGAGTCCCCACGTGGCCTCGTGGACCGTGAAGCGTCCGGAGACCGTGTTGCAGCCACGTCCGTCTCCGTACACGTCGAGCCCAGGATGACCTGGCGAGGCGAAGCTGGCCCGCTCGGCGTTTTCGTACGTGCCGGGGACCAGCGTCGACGCGTCGGGTGCACGGACGTCGATCCACCAGGACGATTGGACGCTTACTCGTAGCCAGCCAGGAGTCGTCAGGTCCGTGACGAAGATCTTCGAGGGATCGACGAAGGTCCACGTATGGCCCTGGGAGATGTAGTCCCCGACTTCGCCGTCGAGCACGACCGCGGTGATCGCGGTTGGCGCATCGAGGGCCCCCGCGGTCGGGAGGCGATCGGCCGCGGCCGCCGGGGTCGCGATGGATGCGGCCAACCCCATGGCGATCAAGGCGGTGGCTCGTCGCGCGACGTGACGGTGCATCTTGCCCTCCTGTCGTCGCGACTCGTCCGCAACGGCTGATGCGATGCGCCGCTCGTGGCGCGCCTGAGCTGACGACGCGTGTGCATCGAAGTCGTTACCGGCTTCCGGTCGGTCGCGCCCCTCGTGGCTGCGGCCGGAGCGTAGCCATCGGCTGTCTCGCTGCCGTTCCGACTAGCCGCCTCGCCCGAACCAGTCGAGGACCCGCAGCGCGCGAAGCGTGTTCCAGCGGCTCGGCTCGCCCTCGCCGTCCTCCATCTCGAAGTGGCTCTCGCCCCTGAGGACGTTCTGCAGCGGCCAGCGGCCGTCGGGATCCCGATTGCCCTCGACGGCCTCGATCGCCTCGGCGACGCGCTCGTCGGGCTTGTCGCCGGCGTCGCGCAGGTAGTCGAGCCCGCGCAGGATGTCGTAGAAGTACCAGTGCGGGAACGAGAACTGGAGCCAGCTGGCGTCGATCACCTCGCCGGTGCTCTTCCGGCGGAACAGCCGACGCTCGAGCATGTATTCCTCACCACGCCGGCGGGCCTCCCCGACCCTGGCCGAGCCACCGATCGCCCGCTCGTGCTCGAGCAGGCCCTCGAGGACATTGATCGTCGTCCCGAGCGACGACACCGTCGCTCCATTCTCGACCTCGCAATTCCAGCCCCCGTCGGGGAGCTGCTCGCCGAGGAGGCGGTCGACGAGCGGTGTCATGTCCACGCCGAAGTACGCGCCGGTCGCGACGACGTTGCCGTTGATGCAGGGCTCGACCTCGCCCTCGAGGAACCCGTTGTCGGCCCAGGGATTCTGCCATTCGGCGCCGTCCCCCCAGGTCACCTGCTCGCGGACGAGGCCGATCGCCCGTCGGGCCTGCTCACTCTCGGGATCGAGCCCGAACCGGCGTAGCAGCTCCAGCACGTGGAACGTGTCCGTCCAGTCGTGCGACCAGGCCTTGCCGCCCCATAGTCCATCCGGCGCCTGGAGCGCCAGCAGCCGGGCGCCCCAGCCCTCGGTCGCGACCTTCGATCGCTCGGCCGCGACCACGTCGGCCGGCTCGTGCGTCAGGTCGCGCATCACCTGCCAGCGGATCGCGGGATCGGAGTCGAGCAGCCACTCGATGACGTTCAAGCCGGTACCTCGCGGCTTCCACGTCGATCCCTGCGGCGTGCGGCGCCTACCCGAGCCTCCAGAACGGCCCTGTGAGCCCGAGGTCGTCGAGGATCGCCTGGTTCTGCTCTCGCGTGTGCGGCTGCCAGTCGGCCGATAGCCGGTCGTGCCACCACGCCGCAGCCAGCTCGGCGAGCTTGGTGATGGGGATGACGGCGCCTCGCTCGCGTCCCGCGAGCCACCGATCGACGTGGCCTTCCGACCGGAAGAGCAGCATCGAGCCTCACGTGGAGCCGATGTCGTTCCACCACTGTGCGGCCGGCACGAGGACGTGGAACACGAGCCTGGGGTCATCCGGGCGACCGTCGCGAATGCGGACGCGAAGCGCATCGTCGCAGTCCCGGCAGTGCGTCTCGAACTCGCTGTCGACGTGCAGCGCCGCCCCGATGCCGAACGCGTCCCACGCGCAGTTGGCGTACCAGGAGCGACCGCCGGCGTCGACCCGGAAGTCGGTCGGGCGGGCCGCAAACGGGTTGACCATCCTGAGATCACCGTCGTCACCGAGGACGAGCGCATGGGCGTCGTGGAGACGCGCCCACGATCCACGGACCGCGTCCTCCGCCACGCCGACGGTCGCCGCGACGTCGGCGACGGTGGGAGCCCGGCCGAGCTCGACGAACCGCCGGTAGGTCGCGTTCCGGACCTTCAGGTCATCGGGCTCCACGGCCGCGATTCTACAGACGAGACGTTTGCGTATCGTCCGGTCGGGATCGTGTGCATGCGCGTGCCGGCTCGTTTGGGGCCCTGACATCCGGGCCTCGACTTCGACGTCTGCGCCATGCTCGCCTGAGCAACGCGCGTCAGGCGCCGTTCGGCTCGGCGGTCGGGCCTCGACCGAGCGCCGGGAGCCAGATCCCGATCAAGCCGGGCACGACGAACATCAGCACGACCAGCACGATCGCGGTCGTCAGATCGCCGCCAGTCAGGAGCAGGCCGGCGGCGACCGCGCCCAGCGGGCGGGTCGACTGCATGCTCGTTCGCAGGAGCGCGAACACTCTGCCCCGGAGGTCCGGCGGGATGAGGCGCATCCGGATCGTCTGAGCCCAGGCGGTCAGCGAGGCCGAGGTCGCGCCCCAGACGAACAGGATCGAGCCCAGGACGAGGACGCCGGGCTTGAACACCCACGGGACGAGCACGATGCCGCTCACGAGGAGCGACCAGGCGATCGACCGCCCGAGTGGCCACCGCCAGTGGACCGCGCCAACGACCAGCAGCCCGATGATCTCGCCGGCCGTGGCGACGCTCAGGAGGAGCCCGAAGATCTCGGACCCGCCGGCGAGCACGTCCCGGACGTACAGCGGGACGACCACGGCGACGATCCCGCCGGCCACGTTGACCGACATGTAGAAGAGCGTGATGGCGACGATCGCGGGCGCGCCGAGGATGAACCGGATCGCGGGTCCCAGGCCACGGGTCGAGGTCGGTTCGGATTCGGTGACGCCGGGCGCGCCGACATCATGTGAGGCGGACTTCATCGCCGCCCTGCCGCCCTCCCGCATCGCAAGGAGGCAGACGACGAAGACGAGATACGTGACCGCATCGATCGCGAGGACGAACGGCGCGCCGACGACGGCGATCAGCACGCCCGCGACGGCCGGGCCGGCGAGCCCGGCGACGCTGAACGACAGCGATTCCATCGCGTTCGCGGTCGTCAGGTCCTCGCCCCGGACCAGACGCGTGATCAGGCTCGGGATGCCGGCGGTGCTCGCCATGTACAGCAGGCCGTAGATGCCGGCGACGACGAAGAGGTGCGGGGTGGTCAGGATGCCGAGAGCCGACGCAACCGGCACGCTGGCGACGGCCAGGCCGCGGATCGCGTTGTCCGCCGCGAGGACCCGCCGTGGGTCGAAGGCATCGAGCACGATACCGGCCGCGAGCCCGCCGACGACCACGGGCGCCGTGTAGATCGCCGCCAGCCAGCCGACGTCGGCCGGCGTTCCGCCGCGCTGGATCACCAGCCAGATGAGCGCCACGAACGACATCCCGTCGCCGATCAGGGAGATCGTCGCACCGCCCCAGAGCAGCGCGAAGTCCCGTTGCCGGAGGAGCTCGAGGTAGCGCCCCACGGGCGCATTCTCCGGTCGGGTGCTGCCAGATCGCGTCAGGATTCCTCAGATCGGATGGAACTCCCGACGGTCCTCATCGGTATCAGAGGCATGCAGCGCCGATCTCTCACGGCGGTCCTCGCCGCGATCCTGACCCTCATCGGGTGTGCTTCGCCGGTCTCGCCGCCCACGTCCGTCGGCCCGTCCGTGACGAACCCCTCCCCCTCCCCCTCCCTCACTCCGAGCCCGACGCGGGTCGTCCACGCGAGCTACACGCCGGTCGTCACCGGCACGCCAATCGCGTTGACGGAGCTCTCCGGCCGGATCGTTGCCGACGACTTTGAGGACCTGTTCGTGATGAACATCGATGGCTCGGACTTCGTCCGGGTGGCCGACAACCCGGCCGGGCCCGAGTTCGATGGGTCGTGGTCGCCCGATGGCAAGTGGATCGTCTATCGCGACTCGACACGGGGTCTCAACACGGACGACGAGATCTACATCGCGTCGGCCGACGGCAAGGAGCGCCGAAACCTCACGAAGAACCCGGCCAACGACTGGGGCCCGGACTGGTCGCCCGACGGGACGACAATCGCCTTCAACTCGGACCGCGACCACGAAACGGGGACGCGCGGCTACCTCGTGAACCCGGACGGCTCGAACCTCCGACGAATCGATGTCGACCAATGGCTTGAGTATCCGTCGTGGTCGCCGGACGGACAGAAGCTGGTGTTCATGGGCGCCGCCGGCTCGAACTACGAGATCTCCGTCGTCGACCTCGCCACGAACGTCGTCACGCAGCTCACGACCGCGCCCGGCGAGGATGGCTGGCCAGCGTGGTCGCCGGACGGTTCGACGATCGCCTTCTCATCCGTGCGCGATGACTGCTCGTTCGCGGCCCAGGACGCGGACTGCTGGCGGACCGGCGACATCGGCCCGCACATCGACATCTGGACGCTCGGCGCTGACGGGACGAACCTCCGCCGAGTTACGCCCGAGTTCGGTCAGTTCGTGGCGTGGTCGCCTGACGGTCGCTATCTGCTCATCTCGGGCGCAGGCCTGTACGTCGTCCGGCCCGACGGGACCGGGCGTCTCGAGATTCGCACGACGGGGCTCACGCAAGCGCTCGCAGGGATCCCGGACTGGCGCTGACGGATATCGACGAATACTGCAAACGCCGTTTGACGCGCCTCTCGATCCGAGGAAGCATGGCGCGATGCAGCGCGTCCTCGCCAGCCTCGTCGTCTCGATCGTCGCTGCGCTCGTCCTGGCGTCGCCGCCGACTGCCGACGCGAAGCCGAAGCCCCACCCGACGCCCACGCCGACGGCGACCCCCTCGCCCAGCCCGACCGCGACGCCGCCTCTCCCATCGCCCACCCCGAGCCCGACTCCTACGCCCACGGCCCCGTCGGGCTATGTCGATGGCAT
>VBFG01000133.1 GCA_005882635.1 Chloroflexota bacterium
AGTCGTACCCGCGGGAGATCACGATCGACCGCTCCGATGCCGCGAACTCGGCGACGATCTCGCTGTCGTCGTCGATGACCCCGATCGACGTCTCCAGCGTGGACCGGAGGACCGCCGGCATGGCCGTCAGGGGCGCCGCGATCGGCCCGTCCGGTGCCAGCGCCGCGACGAGCGCGGCCCCGGCGGCCAGCTGGGCGACGTACGACTTCGTCGCCGCGACGGCGACCTCCTCGCCGGCCCGGCAGTCGATGACGTGCTCCGCGGCGGTCGCCAGCGGCGACGAGGCATCGTTCGCGATCGCGACCGTCGTGGCGCCGGCCGCCCGGGCGGCCTCGATCACCGCAAGGAGGTCGGGCGACCGACCCGACTGCGACACCGCCATCACGAGCCCGCCGCTCCACCGGATCTCGGCTCTGTAGACGGTGGTCACCGACGGCGCCGCGAGGCCGGTTGGGATGCCGAGCTCGGTCTCGATCAGGTAGCGGAGATGGATCGCCGCGTGGTCCGACGTGCCGCGGGCCACGATCGCGACGAACGTCGGCGCGGCAGCCCGGATCGCGGCGGCCGCCGCCCCGACCTCAGCGCGTCCCTCGTCGAGGAACCTGGCGACGACCGACGGGATCGCCTCGATCTCGCGGCGCATCGCCGTCGGCGAAACGGCCATCAGCCCATCAGCCATCCGGGAAGAACCGCGGCAACCAGCGTCGGTTGGCCGCGAGAATTGCGTCGAGGAGCGAAACCGCGAGGTCCGGACCGCCGGCGATGGGGTTCGACGCGAGCGCCTCGCGGGCCACGGCGCGGTCGCCGCTGATCGCCGCCCGGACGGCCAGCCGCTCGTAGCGCTTCACGCGGAGGACGAGGTCCGCCTGCGCCGCCGAGAGCGGCGCCTGGGGAATCGGGTGGGCACCGTCGCGATCGATCCTCGCCGGCACCTCGACCGTGTCATCGGCGGCCAGCCCCGGCAGGCAGCCGTCGTTGAGGACGTCCACGACCTGGACATCGCCACGGCCGTCCTGAAGCGAGGCGATCAGCTCCGCGGCGGCCTCGCTGTAGAACGCGCCGCCGCGGTGCTCGAGGAGCTCGGGCTTCGTGTCGAGCGTCGGGTCGCGGTACAACTCGAGGAGGTCGTGCTCGATCGACATCACCTCCTCGGCCCGCGTCGGCTTGGCCTGAGCTTCGGCGACGACCGTCGCCTCGTCGTCGTAGTAGCGCAGGTAGTAGGACGGGATCACGCCCTCCGCCCGCAGCCGCTCGGCAGGGAGCCGGAGATCCGCGGCCAGCTCGTCGGCGTCGTCTGCGAGGATTTCCGCGAGGCGGTCGACGCCGTCGACCTTGACGGCCCGGATCCAGGTCAGGTGGTTCAGCCCGACTTGCTCCAGCTCGACCCGCTCCGGCTCGACCCCGAACCGCTCGGCGAAGCGCCGCTGGAAGCCGATGGCGACGTTGCACAGCCCGAGGCTGCGATGGCCCTCGTCGGCGAGCGCCTGGCTGACGATTCCGACGGGGTTGGTGAAGTCGACGATCCAGGCGTCCCGTGCCGATCGGCGCCGGACCTCGGCCGCGATGTCGAGGATCACCGGCACCGTCCGGAGGGCCTTGGCGAAGCCGCCTGCGCCGACGGTCTCCTGGCCGACGAGGCCGAACCGCGGCGGCAGTGTCTCGTCGCCGAGCCGCGCCAGCTGACCGCCGACGCGGAGCTGGACGAGGACGACGTCGGCGCCGTCGAGCGCCGCGTCGCGGTCGGTCGTCAGGACGACCCGGCCCGGCCAACCCTGGCGGGCGAGCATCCGCTGCGCCAGGCCGCCGACGATCGCGAGCCGATCGGGGTCGGTGTCGAGGAGGGCGATCTCGTCGATCGTGACCCGGTCGGTCCGCCGGGCGAACCCGTCGACGAGCTCCGGTGTGTAGGTGCTGCCACCGCCGACGACCGCCACCTTCAGGCCCACGCTCACCTCGTCCGTGGTCGTCAGCCGTGTCCGGACTGCCGGACGGCTTGACAGATTGCTTATAACGTTATCAGCATTACCACGTCGCGCAAGAGGCTCGACGACCGCACCGATCAGCCCGTTCCAGGATCAGTTCTCGCGAGGTCCCCCCTCACGATGGCACACTTCCGACTCGAGCTCGGTCCCGTCCCGCTTCATCACCAGGTCTACCTGGACCTCCGCGCGGCGCTCGACGCAGGCGAGTGGCGACCCGGCGACCTCCTCCCGCCGGAGCGCCAGCTCGCCGCGCGCTACGGCTGCAGCTTGATCACCGTCCGACGCGCCCTGTCGGAGCTGGCGCGCGAGGCACGCCTGGAGCGGACGCGCGGCCGTGGCACGACCGTCCTCCGGCCGCGGATCGAGCGCGACTTTGCCGGCACGATGAGCTTCTCCGAGGAGATGCAGGATCGCGGCCTGGACCCGGAGACACGCCTCGTGGCAGCCCGCCCGGAATCGGCGGGCGAGCGCGTCGCCGGTGCCCTCGGGATCCCGGCCGGCTCGCCGACCCTCTACGTCGAGCGGCTGCGGGCCGCCGACGGCGAGCCGCTCCTGCTCGAGCAGGTCCACCTCCCGGCCGAGCGTTTCCCGGGCCTCCTGGCGTCGGACCTCGAGCACACCTCGCTGTACGACCTCCTGACCGTCCGCTACGGCACGCGCATCGTCCGGGCCCGTGAGGCGCTCGAGCCGGTGCTGCTCCGCGCCCGCGAGGCGCGCCTGCTGGCCCAACGACCGCGGACGCCGGCCCTCCTGATCGAGGGCATCGCCTACAGCTCCGAAGGCGAGCCGGTCGAGTTCGCCCGGAGCTTCGTCCGCGGCGATCGCACCCGCTACTACGTCGAACGAGTCGTCGTCCGCTCCAGCTGGCAGACGGATCCCGACGACGGACGAGCTTCACCGATCTCCAATCGGCCACCCGCTCGGGTCCGGCCGTCGAAACCCCGCTCCACGCGCCGCGCTCCGGCCGGCGCAACAAATGGCTGACGAGCCATCGGACCATGAGGAGGAGCACATGACAGCGCGTCTGTTCCGTCCCGGCGTCCTGCTCGCGACGTTCGCCCTGGTGGCGACGGCGTGCGGCGGGTCGAACGCGCCACCATCCCCGTCGGGCGCCGCGAGCAGCCCGTCGGCCGTCGCCCGCGAGGCCAGCGTCGGTCCTGCCACCGTCCCGCCCGGCGGGCCGGTCGAGATCCGCTGGTACTGCTGCCTCGGCGGCGGCGAGGCACCCGAGCAGAAGGCGGTCGAGGACAAGGTCGTCGCCGACTTCAACGCGGCCCACCCGAATATCCACCTGACCTTCGAGGTCGTGACGTACGACCAGGCGAACGGCCAGCTGGCGACCGAGCTCCAGTCGGGCAACCCGCCGGACATCGTCGGGCCCGTCGGCATCGGTGGCGCGAATGCCTTCCACGGCAAGTGGCTGGACCTCGCACCCCTCATCCAGAAGACGAACTACGACCTGTCGGGCTTCCCGTCGAACGTCGTCGACATCTACAAGCTCGACGAGGGTCAGGTCGGCATCCCGTTCGCGATCTACCCGTCCGCGCTGTTCTACCGGAAGGGCCTCTTCGAGGAGGCCAACCTCGACGAGCCGCCGCACAAATATGGCGACAAGTACACGCTCGACGGCCAGCCGCTCGACTGGAACTACGACACGATCCGCCAGGTCGCGAAGCGCCTGACGGTCGACAAGAACAACAAGGACGCCACCCAGGGCGGCTTCGACCCCAAGAACATCCGCCAGTGGGGCCTCGAGCTCCAGCGCGACGACCTGCGCGGCCTGGGCGCCTACTTCGGCTCCGGCAGCCTCGTCGCGGCCGACGGCAAGACGGCCCAGATCCCCAACGATTGGGCGGCCGGCTGGAAGTTCTACTACCAGTCGATCTGGACCGACCACATCAGCCTCACGGGACCGCAGTTCGAGTCGAAGGACATCAACCCCGAGGACTACCCGTTCTTCGCCGGCAACGTCGCGATGAGCGAGAACTTCCTGTGGTCGACCTACGGCGTCGGCAAGCTCGACGACTGGGATCTCGCGGCCGTCCCGTCGTTCAACGGTCGCGTCACCGCGGCGTTCAACGCCGATACCTTCCGGATCCTGAAGACGACCAAGCACCCCGACGAGGCCTTCGAGGTGTTGCAGTACCTGCTGGGTGACGCGGCGCCGGACCTGCTGAAGGCGTACGGCGGGTTCCCCGCCCGGACCGCCGAGCAGGCCGCCGGGATCGAGGCGCTCCAGTCGCAGTTCAAGAACCAGGTCGACTGGCAGGTCGCCGTCGACGGCATCCAATATGCCGACAACCCGAACTTCGAGGCGCCGATGCCGGCCTACAACGAGAGCCTCGGCCTCGTCGGGTCCGGCGGGAAGTACCTCACCGAGTTCGGCAACAAGCCGGGCCTGGACATGGATACGGAGATCAACAAGCTGCGATCGGACCTTCAGGCGATCTTCGACAAAGCCTCCTGATCCGTGGCGGCGATCGGGGTCCAGCCCCTCGAGGCGCTCGATCGACGGGCCGGCGGCCGGCGGTTCTTCCGCCGGCCGTCCCTCGGCCGGTCGGCCCTCGCCCGCCACGAGGCGAAATGGGGGCTGATCTTCCTGGCGCCCTGGATCTTCGGGTTCTTCGCGTTCACCCTCATCCCGATCATCGCCTCGCTGATCTTCAGCCTCACGAACCTCAGCCTTGAGCAGACCCAGCCCCTCCGGTTCGTGGGGCTCGACAACTTCGTCCGCATGCTCGGCGACCACACGACGTGGGACTCGCTCGCGGTCACCTTCCGGTTCGCCGCCTTCAACCTCCCGATCGCGATCGTGGTCCCGTTCGTCGTCGCCCTCGTCCTGAACAGCCGCTACCTCCGTGGGACCGGCCTGTTCCGGACGCTGTTCTTCCTGCCGTACGTCATCCCGTTCGTCTCCGGGGTCCTGGCCTGGCAGGGGATGCTCAACCTCGAGACGGGCTGGGTGAACGAGTTCCTCCGGATGATCGGCGTCCAGAACCCGCCGAACTGGCTCCAGGACACGACGCTGATCTACCCGAGCCTGGCGTTCATCGGCCTGTGGGGGATCGGGGCCGGTGTGATCGTCAACCTGGCCGGGCTCAAGGGCATCCCGACCGAGCTCTATGACGCCGCGCGGATCGACGGCGCCGGCTGGTGGGCGTCCCTCCGCAACGTGACGCTGCCGATGATGTCGCCGGTCATCTTCTACTCGCTGATCCTCGGCATCGTCGACGTCCTCCAGTACTTCCTCGTCCCGCTCGTCCTCTACAACGGGACCGGCGAGCCGGGCGGGTCGACCCTGTTCTTCAACCTCCTGCTCTACAAGCAGGCGTTCAACTTCCAGAACTACGCCTACGGGGCGACGCTCGCCTGGCTGCTGTTCGCGATCACCCTCGCGATCACGCTCATCGTGTTCCGGACGTCGCGGCGCTGGGTCTACTACGCGGGTGAGCGGTGACCGCGCTCGGGGCGGCAGCCCAGCCGCCCCTGCCGATCGGGCGGCGCCGGCGCTTCCTCCCGAAGCCGAAGGAGACCGGCAAGTCGTTCCTGTTCACGTTCATCGTCGTGATCGTCCTGGCGACGTTCCTGTCGCCGATCCTTCGGTCGGTGTTCGTGTCCCTGAAGACGCCGGAGCAGGTCGGCCAGCTGGACGCGCCGCAGTACCCGGCGGTGCTCCAGACGTTCGACTACCAGGGCAAGACCTACGACGTCTACGACGTGCCGATCGAGGGCGGGCTCAAGCCGCTCGCGCTCGTCAAGAAGGGCCGCGAATCGAGCCAGTTCGTCGATCCGTCCAACGCGGCCGCGGGGTTGATCACCTGGCAGGGCTCGTGGCGGTCGCTCGACCGATCCTGGACGTTCTCGCCGGAGTGGTCGAACTACGCGACGGTCTGGGACCAGATCGACTACCCGCGCCTCCTCTTCAACACCGCCGCGCTCGCGCTGATCGGGATGGTCGGGACGATCCTGTCGTGCACCCTCGTGGCCTACGGATTCGCCCGGTTCCGCTTCCCCGGCCGCGGCCTGCTGTTCACGATCCTGATCGCGACGATCTTCCTCCCGTACGCGGTCACCATCATCCCGACCTACACGTTCTTCCTCAAGCTCGGCTGGGTCGGGACCTGGCTGCCGCTCCTCGTCCCGACGTTCTTCGCCAACGCCTACGACGTGTTCCTGCTCCGGCAGTACCTGCTCACGATCCCGCGGGAGATGGACGAGGCCGCCTCGATCGACGGCGCCGGCCCCGTCCGGACGCTCGTATCGGTGATCGTGCCGCAGGCCTGGCCGGCGATCATCGCAGTCGCGATCTTCCACGTCGTGTACGCCTGGAATGACTTCCTCGCGCCGCTGATCTACCTGTCGACGAAGCCGGAGCTCCAGCCGCTGGCCGTGGGCCTGG
The DNA here is from genome assembly GCA_005882635.1 of Chloroflexota bacterium. Classification (GTDB taxonomy): domain Bacteria; phylum Chloroflexota; class Limnocylindria; order Limnocylindrales; family CSP1-4; genus CF-46. The sequence goes on from VBFG01000133.1 coordinate 6,382, forward strand.
CCCACTTCAACACGCTGCACTACCGGAACCAGGCATTCATCCAGGCCGGGACGTTGATGACGATGATCATCCCGGTCCTGATCTTCCTGGTCTTCCAGCGGTTCTTCACCCGGGGGATCGTGATCAGCGGGGTCGAGAAATAGGCGCGGCGCGGACGCGCGCGGGCGCGGGCCCGGGCCGGGCCGACGGCGCGCTCCGGGTCGCCCTGACGTTCGATGCCGAGCATCCCGACCGCCGCCACCGGCCGGGCGTGACCGAGGGGATCCTCGACGTCCTGGCCTCGCGTGGGATCCGGTCGACGTGGTTCCTCCAGGGCCGCTGGGTCGAGGCGAACCCGGACACGGCCCGGCGCGTCGCCGCGGACGGCCACCTCGTCGGGAACCACAGCTTCTACCACGCTCGGCTGCCGCTCCTCACGGCGGAGGGCGTCCGGACCGACGTCACTTCCGCCGAACGCGTGATCCGGAGGATCGTCGGCGTCGACCCGCGGCCGTGGTTCCGGTGCCCCTTCTCGGCCGGGTCGGGCGACCAGCGCGTCCTGGCGATCCTGAGTGGGCTCGGCTACCGCGACGTCGGCCAGGACGTCGTGCTCGAGGACTGGGAGCCGAAGCGGACCGGCGCGGCGATGGCCGCGGACGCGCTGCGGCTCGTCCCGGAGGCGGGCGATCCCGCCGTCGTCCTGTTCCATGCCTGGCCGCCCGGGACGCTCGACGCGCTGCCGATGCTGATCGACGGGCTCCAGGGAAGCGGCGGGCGCTTCGTCCGGATCGACGAGCTCGACCGGTTCGCCGCATGACGACGCGGCGGCCGGCGGTCCTCGCGATCGACGGTGGGAACTCCAAGGCGGACGTGGCCCTGCTGGCCGCCGACGGGACGGTGCTCGGAGCCGTCCGCGGTCCGACGATCTCCCACCAGGCCGTGCCGCTCCCGGAAGCCACGTCCCGCCTGCGAATGCTCATCGATCAGGTCCGGATCGCCGCCGGTGCCGAGGCGAGCGCGCCGCGGATCTCCGTCGCCTGCCTCGCCGGGGCCGACTACCCAGAGGACCTGCGGCTCCTTCGGGGCATGTTCCGGGAGGCCGCCAACGGCGGCGACGTGCTGATTCTCAACGACACGTTCGCGGCGCTCCGCGGCGGCGCCAGCCGCCCGTGGGGCATCGCCCTGATCTGCGGCCAGGGGATCAACGGTGCGGCGGTGGCCGTCGACGGCCGACGCGTCCGGTTCGCCGGCGTCGGCGACATCGCCGGTGACTGGGGCGGTGGGGCCTCCGTCGGGATGGCCGGTCTCGCAGCCGCCGTCCGGGGACGTGATGGGCGCGGGCCGCGAACCGCCCTCGAACGCACGATCCCGGCCGCGGTCGGGCTGCGCCGGCCGGACGCGATGACCCATGCCTACTACGCCGGCCACCTCGACGAGGAACGGGTCCGCGACCTCGCGCCGGTCGTCTTCGCGACCGCCGCCGATGGCGACGCCGTCGCCCGCTCGATCGTCGATCGGCTGGCCGACGAGCTGATCGTGATGGCGGCCGCCCTCGCCCGGCGAACGAGTCTCGTCCGGCGCGATCCAGAGGTCGTCCTCGCCGGCGGCGTGTTCAAGACGAACGAGCCCGGCTTCCACGCCCGCCTGCGGGCCGGGGTGACGGCGGCGATCCCGGCGGCGCGGATCGTCCGGCTCGGGTCACCGCCCGTCCTCGGTGCGGCGCTGCTCGGGCTCGACGCGCTCGCTCCGAGCGGGGCCGCTCCGGCGCGCGTCGCCGATCGGGCTCGCGCGGATCTCGACGCGTGGAGTGCCACAGCCAGGGTTGAGATGCCGTCGTAACCGACGACCTTCCATCGCATCTGCGCCCCTCGCGGCGCTCGATGGCATCCTTTCCGCCAGTCAACCCGTCCCGGAGTCCAACGTGTACGACGCTCCCCGAACGGCGCGCCCGGTTCGCGACGTCGAGCCACGGACCGCCCCGTCCGCCGCCGGCTGGATCGCCCTCGCGATCTGGACCGGGCTCGCGATCCTCGCCTTCTTCGCCGCCGTTGGCGTCGTCGGGGCGTTCTCCCGGCTGACCGACGGCCTCGATCCCGTCACGAACTTGAAGGACATCACGTTTTCCCAGCAGTCGGTGATCGTCGACCGGACCGGCAAGGTCGAGCTCGCCCGGTTCGGCGGCGAGAAGCGGGAGGTCGTCGCCTTCGCCGACATCCCGCCGATCGTCATCGACGCCCAGACGGCGGTCGAGGACAAGACGTTCTGGGATAACGCCGGCTCTCGGCGGGCATCGACAGCCTCCGCGGCAGCAGCCGCGGCGCCTCGACCATCACCCAGCAGCTCGTCCGGCAGCGGCTCCTCGACCCGGATCTCGTCAAGGACCCGCATCGGACGCTCGAGCGGAAGCTCAAGGAGATCATCCAGTCGATCCGCCTGACCGAGGCGTATCCGGGCGTCGAGGGCAAACAGCAGATCATCGCCGCCTACCTGAACCAGAACTACTACGGCAACCAGGCGTACGGGATCAAGGCGGCGGCGAAGTCCTACTTCGGCGTCGACGACCTCTTCAAGCTCACCCCGGCCCAGGCGGCGATCCTCGCCGGCCTGCCCAAGTCGCCCTCGAACTACGACCTCGTCAAGAACTCCGAGGAGCAGTGCGTCGAGCCGAGCCCGGCGGACACGGAGGAAACGTGCGCCTCCAGCAAGGGCACGGAGCTCGTCGTCCCCCAGACGACGGCGATCGTCCAGCGCCGCAACGCGATCCTGGACCTGATGGCCCAGGGCCGGACCCCGCTGTCCGGGAACCAGTTCAGCCCCCAGCAGCTCGAGGCCGCCAAGAGCGATCCGGTGGTCCTCGCGCCGCAGACGATCCCGCACTGGATCGCGCCCCACTTCGTCTGGGCGGTCCAGGCGGAGCTCGCCGACAAGCTGTGCGCCGGCGCTCCGACGTGCGACCAGCTCGAGGCAGGCGGGCTGACGATCACGACGACCCTCGACGCGAAGCTCCAGGCCATCGCCGAGAAGTGGGTCCAGGCCGCCGCGATCGTGCCCCATGCCAAGGATCCGGCCGCCCTCGCGAAGACCCTGAAGATCCCGGGCGGCTACGCCCAGTGGATGAAGAACCTGCGGACCAAGGACGTCCACAACGGCGCGATGGTCGCGCTCGACTACCAGACCGGCGAGCTCATCGCGTACGTCGGCAGCGCGAACTACTACGCGCCCAAGAGCACGCCCCAGTTCCAGGCCAAGTTCGACGTCGTCGGCAGCGGATTCCGGCAGCCCGGGTCGGCGTTCAAGCCGTTCAACTACCTGACCGCGCTCGACGACAAGCGGCTCACGGCGGCGTCGATGCTCATGGACACCTCGGCCGACTTCGGCGGCAAGTACACGCCGGCCGATGCCGACGGCCTGGAGCGGGGGCCGGTCCGAGTCCGGAACGCGCTGCAGTTCTCGCTGAACATTCCGGCGGTCAAGACGGCGATCATCAACTCACCCGAGCACGTCTACGCCCGGGCCAAGGAGTTCGGGATGGCCTTCGACCCGAACGAGGACCTCGCCGGGCCGGCCATCGCCCTCGGCGTCCAGACCGTCCGACCCGTCGACCTGGTCACGGCCTACGGCACCCTGGCCAACGGCGGCAAGCGGATCGGCCACACGACGATCCTGTCGGTCAAGGACCAGGCCGGGACCGACGTGATCCCGCCGTACGTGCCGCCGGCCGGCGACCAGGTCGCATCGCCTCAGGCCGCGTACATCATCACCGACATCCTGTCGGGCAACACGAACCCGCGGATCAACCCGTTCTGGGGCAAGTTCGAGCTCACCGGGCCCGGCGACAAGCACCGCCCGGCGACGCTCAAGACCGGCACCAACAACGACGCCAAGGACCTCAACGCCTACGGCTACATCGCCCCGCCGACCGAAGCCCAGCGAACGAAGGGCCAGTACGCCCTGACGGTCGGGGCGTGGGTCGGGAACAGCGACAACACCGTCGTGTCGACGCCGAACAAGCCGGTCTTCTCGATCGAGGTGACGACCTTCATGTGGCAGGGCTTCCTCCAGGAGGCGACGTCGAAGTGGGCGATCGACGACTTCGCCCGGCCCGATGGACTCGTCCAGGCCAAGGTCGATGCGTTCACCGGCCTGCGGCCGAGCCAGGGCAGCAAGACCGTCGACGAGCTGTTCATCCCCGGCACGGAGCCCAAGGTCAGCGTCCCGCCCGGATCGTGCGGCAAGGACGTCCTGGGTCTGGAGGGCGTCTCGGAGGGACGGTTCCCCAACTGGGTGGCCGCCGACGAGGACTGGATCGCCCGGGCGGAGGGAGGGCCAGGGCGGAGCGGCGGCGTGAACCGGTCCCCGACCGCATACTTCTACAATGGCGCCTTCCGCCCGTACGGGGCGTCGTGGGGTGCGCTCGTGGCCGGCCACGGCTGCGCCGCGCCCAGCCCATCCGTCACCTGCTACCCGGTCCCGACACCCGATCCGAGCGGCATCGTCCCGTCGTTCGAGGTCCCGTCCGCCGACCCGTCGGCGAACCTCATCTTCGAACCGTGCCCGACGCCGAGCCGCTCGCCGTCGGCGTCCCCGTCGATCGAGCCGTCGGCGACACCGGAGCCGACCCCGGGGCCGACGCCCAAGCCCAAGCCGACCCCGACACCCGAGCCGACCCCAGAACCATCGCTGCTCCCGTCGGCGCCCGCTCCCAGCTGACGCCGCGGCGGTAGGATCGCGGCGATGGCCGCCGCGACGCCACGGACGATCGACCTGAACGCCGACGTCGGCGAGTCGTTCGGGCCGTGGGCGATGGGCGCCGACGCGGAGCTGATTCCGCTCGTGACGAGCGTCAACGTCGCGTGCGGCGCCCACGCAGGCGACCCATCGACGATCCTCCGGACGTGCGAGCTAGCGGTCCGGCACCGCGTCGGGATCGGAGCCCACCCCGGCTATCCCGATCTCGCGGGCTTCGGCCGCCGCGACCTGGACCTCACGCCCGACGAGCTCCGGTCGACGCTCGTCGTCCAGGTCGGCGCGGTCGTCGCCGCTGCGCGAGTGGCCGGGGTCGAGATCCGCCACGTCAAGCCGCACGGGGCGATGTACAACCGCGCCGCGCGCGACCCGGCGATGGCTGCGACGATCGCGGGCGCCGTCCACGACCTGAGCCCCGCGTTCGTGCTCGTCGGGCTGGCCGGTTCGGCGTCCGTGGCGGCCGGCCGCGAGATCGGCCTCCGCGTCGCCGAAGAGGGCTTCGCCGACCGCCGCTACGAGGGCGACGGGTCGCTCCGGTCGCGGCGTCTCGATGGCGCTCTCCTGGGACCCGCCGAGGCAGCCGGCCAGGCGGTCTCGATCGCGCGGGATGGCGTCGTCACCGCGGCGGACGGTTCGCGCGTGGCCGTCCGGGCCGACACGATCTGCATCCATGGCGACGGCCCCGACGCGGTCGCCGTGGCTCGAGCCGTCCGGTCCGCCCTCGCCGAGGCGGGGATCCGGGTCGCCCCGCTCGGCGATGACTTCGGCAATGGCTGACGAGATCGCGCCGTTCGGGGATTCGGCCCTCCTCGTGACGCTCGGCCGAGCCGCCGACCGCTCCCTCACGGTCCGGGCGCGGGCGATCGCCGAGGCGCTCGGCGCGGCCGGGGCGTCCACCGCGGGGCTGGGCCGGCCGATCCCCGCACACGCCAGCGTCCTCGTCCCGTTCGATCCGCTCGTGCTCGACCGGGAGGCGGCGGTCGGGTTCGTCCGCCGCGCGATGGAGACTGCCCCAGACGGTGCCGGCGCCGAGCCGGATCTGGCCAGGACCGCGAGCGCCCCGTCCGCGGTCGAGATCCCGGTGCGGTACGGCGGCGACGACGGTCCCGATCTCGACGCCGTGGCCGGGCACTGCGGGCTGCGCCCGGAGGATGTGATTGAGCTCCACGCCGGTGCCCGCTACGAGGTCTTGTTCCTGGGCTTCGCGCCCGGCTTCGCCTACCTCGGCGGCCTGCCCGTCGCCCTCTCGACACCGCGACGAGCCAGCCCGCGCGAGCGCGTTCCCGCGGGGAGCGTCGCGATCGCCGGAGAGCAATCGGCCGTGTATCCCCAGGCGATGCCGGGCGGCTGGAACCTGATCGGTCGGACTGACACGGTCCTCTTCGACCCGGCGCGAACGGAGCCCTCGCTGCTGAGCCCCGGGGCTGCCGTCCGCTTCGTGCCGGCCCGGTGATCCTCGACGTCCTCGATGGCGGCCTGCTGACGACCGTTCAGGACGCCGGCCGGCCAGGCTGGACCCACCTCGGGGTGCCCGTGTCGGGAGCCGCCGATCCCTGGAGCCGCGCCGTGGCCAATCTCCTGGCGGGCAACGACGAGGGCGAGGCGGCTCTCGAGATGACGCTGATCGGGCCGCGGCTGCGCGCCCGAACCGGCGGCCTGATCGGGCTGGCCGGGGCCGACCTCGGCGGGCGCGTCGTCGGTGGGCGGCGTCTCGGCGTGGGACGCAGCCACTGGGTCGCGGCCGGCGATGAGATCGCCTTCGAGGGAGCCGGCGCTGGCCGGCGGCCGGGTCGCGGAGCCCGTTGCTACCTGGCCGTCGCCGGTGGCATCGACGTCCCGGTCGTGCTCGGCTCCCGGTCGACCTGCCTGGCCGGCGGGTTCGGCGGGCTCGACGGCCGGGCCATCCGGCCGGGCGACCAGATCGCGAAGACGGACGCCCCCGACCGTGGCGGGCCAGCCGAGGCCGAGCTGGTGTGGCCAGCGGTGAACCCAAACGGCACCGGACGCGACGACGGGCCGGTCGCCCTTCGCGTGCTGCCAAGCCCGGACGACGGCGCGGATGCCCTCGCCGACGGGTCGTGGCGCGTCGCCGCGGCCGCGGATCGCGTCGGGGTGCGTCTCGAGGGCCGTGCGCTCCCGGCCGAGCTCGGCGGCGAGACCCTGACCCACGGCGTGCCGTGGGGAGCGATCCAGGTCCCGCCCGACGGCCGGCCGATCATCCTGTCGGCCGATCATCAGACGACCGGTGGCTACCGGGTCGCTGCCGTCGTGATCTCGGCCGACCTTCCGCTGGTCGGCCAGCTCCGGCCAGGCGACGAGGTGCGTTTCGTCGTGACCGACCTGGCCGAAGCGGACCGCGCCGTCCGAGCCCGCCATGAGGCGCTTGCCGCAGGCGCCGCGGCTCTCCGGGAGGCCGCCGGATGGGATGACCTCGTCGCCTCGGCCGGCGGCTGACGATGGCCGTGACATCCGAACGTCATCGGCCGAGCGAAGAATCGTTGCGATGAGCGCTCCCACCCTGTCCCGGACGGGGCCTGACCGTGCCCCGGATCGAGCCGCAACGCGGCGAGCCTCGGACACGCTCCGGGCCCCGCTGGCCGGCGCCGTCGCCGCGCTCGCCGCCATCGGTCTGTCGGAGCTGGTGGCCGGGTTCCTCGGAGGGCCATCGCTCCTCGCGGCGATCGGCGAGTTCGTCATCGACCATCAGCCGCCCGGCGCGAAGGACCTCGTCGTGGGCGTCTTCGGCACGAACGACAAGCTGGCCCTCGAGGGGCTGATCGTCGTCGTCGCCACGATCGTCGGGACCGGGCTCGGGCTCGTCGCTGTCCACCGGTCCTTCGCGGTCGCCGCCGGGGCCTTCGGGGCGTTCGCGGTTGCCGGGTTCTTCGCGACGCTCGGCTCGCCCGAGGCCGCGCCGACCAGCGCCATGATCGTTGCGGTCGTCGCCGCGATCAGCGGGGTCCAGGTCCTGTCGTTCCTGCTCGGGGCCGCCGGAGCCGGACGGACCGCGACCGGCGGTCCGAAGGCGATCGCCGCCCCGGACTGGTCGCGGCGTGGCTTCCTCCTCCAGG
>VBFG01000217.1 GCA_005882635.1 Chloroflexota bacterium
GAGGTCGACTGGGGGAGGTCGACGTGCTCGACGACGGCCGGACGCCGGACCGGCGAGCCGACGGCGAGACGGCGCGCCTTCGTCGTGCGAAGTGACATCAGCGGGAGCCGCCGGTCGTCGCGTGATTCCGGCCGCTCCCGGGCTGGACCGGCTGAACCCGCGTCCCCTGCCTGGGCGATCCGCTGGTGGAGACGCTGTTCGGCGTCGAGCCAAGGATCTCGTCGGGGGCGGGGCTGGCAGACCCGTTGCCGGCCGGCGGGTCGGCCGCGTTGGAGGCAGCCGGATCGCCGGACCAGGAGACGGCGGCGAGGATCCCGAAGCCGGCGGTCCCGGCAACGCCGGCGACCGCGGCACCGGTCGTGAGGGTGCGGAGGCGCTCGATCGCGCGACGGCGGCGTTGGATGTGGCGGCTCGCGTTGGTCATGGCCGGAGTCTCGCCCGGCATCCCTTTCGGATCGGTTACGCGGCGGGCGCCCCTGGGGAGTCCGCTAACTCCGGCTGGGTCACGCCAGGGCGCGGCCCCAGCTGATCGCCATCCGGGCCCCGCCCGCCGGAGCGGACGCCACCTTCCAGCGGCCGCCGGTCGCCCGGACGATCGCATCGGCGATCGCGAGGCCAAGCCCCGCGCCACCGTGGGCGTCGGTCGCGCGGTGGAACCGATCGAAGATCCGCGTCCGCTGATCCTCGGGGATGCCCGGCCCGGAGTCGTCGACCGTGAGGGCGACCCGCGAACCGTCGACGACGACCGTGACGTCGACCCGGCCGCCGTCCGGGGCGTACTTGCAGGCGTTGTCGAGGAGGACGCCGAGAAGGCGATCCAGCCACTCGGGTGGCGCCGCGATGACCGCCCCGTCGGCAGGGGCGGACAGATGGATCGTCAGGTGACGCGTCTCGCCGACCGCCCCGAACCGGTCGACCGACTGGGCGGCCATGATCGCGAGGTCGACGGGCTCGGCGTCGGGCGACTTGCGCGAGGCGTCGAAGCGGGCGAGCCACAGGAGGTCGTCGAGCATCCGGCGCATCCGCTTCGACTCGCGATCGACGCGGCCGAAGGCCGACCGATACCAGGCCTCGTCCCGCGGCTGGGACAGCGCCAGACTGGTATGCGCCTCGATGACCGCCAGCGGCGTCCGCAGCTCGTGCGATGCGTCGGCGGTGAAGTCGAGCTGGCGTTGGCGGGCGGCCTCGATCGGCTCGGCGACGCGCCGGCCGATCGCAACGGCGCCGAGGAACACGAGGCCGAGCAGGATCGGGGCGATGACGAGCTCGGCCAGAATGATCGTCCCGCGGGTCTCGTTGACGGGCTCCAGCGACTGGCCGATGACGATCCAGTCGTCGCCGACCTGCTGGCCGGCGAGACGCAGCTCGACGCCGTCGATCGTCGCGGTGATCGGGCTCGAGACGTCGTGGTAGGTCGCCGGCAGCTCGGGATTGGTCGACGCGGTCCGGACCGAGCCCGCCGAGTCGACCTCCCAGAGGATCACCGGCTGTCCGCCGAAGCGCTCCGGCGGCGGGGCGTCGTAGGGGCCGCCGCCGGGCGGACCCTCATGCGGCAGGCGGACGAACGACGAGGTGATCCGTTGATCGATCTGGTCGGTGAGGTTGCGCTGGACGATCAGGACCACCGCGATCGCAACGGCGAAGTACACGAGCGCCACGACGGCGGCGGCCGCGAGCGCGACCCGGATGGACGTTCGCCGCAGGCTCGGCGTCGCGGACCCGGCCGGGCCGGCCACCCTCAGGCTTCCTCGAGGCGATAGCCGGCGCCGCGAACCGTGACGATCCGGATGCCGGCCGTCGGCAGCTTCGCGCGGAGGCGGCTCAGCTGGACGTCGATCGCGTTCGAGCCGAGCGGATCGGTCTCGTCGGCCCAGGCGTGCTCGGCGATGGCCTTGCGGTCGACGACCGCCGGCGATCGCCGCATCAGCAGCTCGAGGATCCGGAACTCGGTCTGGGTCAGCGCCAGCTCGCGCCCATCGACCGTCACCTGGCGGGTGACCGGGTCCAGGACCAGCCGGCCGCGCTCGATCGTCGGGCCGTCGATGCCGCGCGGCCGGCGCTGGAGGGCCCGAACGCGGGCGAGCAGCTCGCCGAAGTCGAACGGCTTCACGAGATAGTCGTCGGCACCGGTGTCGAGGCCGCGGATCCGGTCGCCGGGAGTGTCGCGGGCCGTGAGCATGAGGATCGCCGTCGGGCGGCGGTGCCGCCGCGCCCACTCGACGACATCGATCCCCTCGCGGCCCGGCATCCGCCAGTCGAGGATCGCGACGTCGTACTCGTAGAACCTCAGCTGGTCGATCGCGTCGTCGCCGCGGTCGACCGCGTCGACGTGGTAGCCGTTCTCGGCGAGGCCGAGGACGATGACGTCGCGCAGTCCTGGGTCGTCCTCGGCAACGAGGATGCGCATGGGATCAGGGTCGCACGGAACGGCGGAGCCGGAGAGCCAGGACCGGGCAGACCGCGACGGCGCGGCGGGCGTGATCCATCAGCTCGTCCGGGACGCCGCCGGAGCGAACGATCGGGTATCCCCAATCGTCGAGATTGATGAGCTCCGGCAGGAGCTCGGCGCACATCCCGAAGCCGTCGCAGGCGATCCGGTCGACGACCAGCTCCGCCGCCGCGGCGCGCGAGGTCGGCTGCGCAGTCAACATCTCAGGCGACCTTCTCGCGCACGACCGGCACTGCGAACGACCTGAACCCTTCGCGGCTGCAGGTCCGCCGTCGCTGGTGGATCTCCCATTCGGAACCGAACACCCGCAGAGAGCTCAGGAGCTGGCCGACGGCCCCGTCGGGGTGGCGGCAGGCGCCGCGCCCGGCCAGCTGCTGCGACCAGCGCTCGATCCGGGCGAGGTCGTCACGCGCGGCGGTTCCGTTCGCGAGACCGGCGGTCGCGTCCGCGATCGCGCGCAGGCCGAAGACGCAGGGACCGCATTGAGCGGCGCTCTGGCCGGCCATGTAGTCCATGATCCGGGCCGTCGCCCGGACGCCGCATCGGTCGTGGCCGAGGAAGGCGACGACGCCCGCGCCGAATGCCGAACCGGCGTCGCGCAGCTCGACCGGGTCGAGGGGCAGGCCCCAGCCGCGCTCCGCCGACACCCATCCGCCGAAGTAGCCGCCGAGGAGCACGGCCTGCCGGTCGCGCGGGTCGCGGCCGGCCCCGGCGACCTCGGCCAGCTCGCCGATCGGGGTCCCGATCTCGATCTCGCGAACGCCGTCGCGGTCCGAGCCGCTGACCGTCACGAGGGCACTACCGGGGGTCGACGACCGGCCGACCCCGCGGTACCAGGCGTCGCCGAATCGGGCGATCAGGGCGGCGTTGGCGAGGCTCTCCACGTTCTGGACGAGGGTCGGACGGCCGTCGATGCCTCGCTCGTAGGGCCGCGGCGGGGTGACCGTCGGGCGGGCGTCCGCCGCGTTGACGAAATGGACGGCGGCGGACTCCTCGCCGGCCACGTAGGTCGCCGGGGCGGCGAACAGCTGGACCGGGAGGCGGATGTCGCGCCGCTCCACGAGCGCGCGCTCGATCGAGTCGCGAGCATCCCGATGGGCCGACCCGACGTAGATCGCGATTCGGTCGGCGCCGACCGCGTCGGCTGCCAGCAGCGCCCCGTCGAGGACGAGGTGCGGCCGCAGCCGCATCAGCGTCCGGTCCTTCGAGCTGAGCGGCTCGCCCTCGGCGCCGTTGACGAGCACGGCGGGTGCGCCGCCGGCCTGTCCCGCGACGGACCGCCACTTGCGCCCGACGGGGAACCCGGCGCCTCCTCGCCCGAGGAGCCCGCTCGCCTCGATGACCGGAATGGTCGCCTCGGCCGCGGATCCGCGCGGCACGAGGCCGAGCCGGGCCGCGTGATCCGCGAGGCTTTCAGGGCCGCCAGCCGCCGGCGGCCCGGCGAAGATCCGCGGCTCCATCAGTCGATCCTCCAGGCCGAGTCGAGGGCCACCGGGTCGGCGGTGCCGCCGGTCACGTGCTGGAGCCGGCTGCGGTTCGTCTCGCCGGCGGTCAGCCGCCAAACGACGCAGCAGCCCACCGCGAGCACGCAGCCGGCGCTGACGGCGAGCATCCACAGGGCAA
>VBFG01000099.1 GCA_005882635.1 Chloroflexota bacterium
GACGACGTCGAGGGTGTAAGCCGCATCTCCGGTGACGAGGACGCGGACGCCGGTCAGGCCGCCGAACGCGGCCGGGACGACGGCGCCCCGGACCTGTCGGACGATGTTCTGGTTCCGGATGTCGTTGCTGCCGCCCGACATCAGGTAGTTGACGAAGGCCACGTGGCCGTCGCTTGACGTGATCGTCTTGGGCGGCCCGCTCAGCCCCGGGATCGCGAGGACTGCCGCCGTCATCCGGTCGATGGCCACCTTCGTCGGCGCCTGGTCGGCGCGGGTGACGACGACCGACAGGTCGAGGTCGGTGCCGCTCGGCCACTTCTCGTTCAGGAGGTTCACCGCCTGGACCCCGTCGAGCGAGTCCGGGAACGAGGTGAAGTCGGCCTGGCCCATGTGGAGCCGCACGACCGGGAGAGCGATCGCCACCAGGATCGCGGCGGTCGCGAGCGCGGCGATGACCGGCCGCCGCATCACCGCCCGGACGAGGACCGCCCAGACGCCGCTGCCCTCCGGCCGGTCCCGGCCAACGATCGGCAGGCGCAGCCGGTTGACCCGGTCGCCGAGGATCGCCAGCGTCGCCGGCAGGAACGTCAGCGAGCCGATGACGGCGACGAGGATGACCGAGATCGTCCCGACGGCCATCGACCGGAAGAGCGGGTCGTCGAGCAGGAACAGGCCGCCGATCGAGATCATCACGGCCAGCCCCGAGAAGAACACCGCCCGCCCTGCCGTCGCGCTCGACGCCTCGATCGACGCGATCCGCGGCGACTCCTTGCCACGACGGAGGCGCTCGGTCCGGAACCGGGTGACCATGAACAGCGAGTAGTCGACCGCCACGGCCAGCCCGATCAGGACGACGAGCTGGTTGGCGTACGGGCTGACCGCGGCGACCGCCTGGCTGTAAATCCCGAGGTTCCCGAATGCGGCCAGGAGCGCCGTCACGGCCAGGACCAGCGGGATCACCGCGGCGACGAGCGCGCCGAAGGCGATCAGCAGGATCAGGAACGTCAGCGGGATCGTGAGGAGCAGGGACCGGTCGAGCCCGCCATTGATGAGCTCGCTGATCTCGTCGTTGGTGAGCGTGTTGTTCAGGACGTGGATGGCGTAGTCCGGGTGGCGCGCCTTGATGTCCGTGACGAGGGCCGGCACCGGCTGCAGGCGTTGGGCGAGGATCGCGCCATCGCCGGGGACGCGGGCGACGATCCGGACCGTGGTCCGGTCGGCCGACACGAGGCCGGCGTCCGGCGGAGCCGTCGTCGGGTCGACGAGCTGCTCGAACACAGGGCCGCTGACGCCGCCGACGGTCGACTGAAGGGCCTTCAATCGCGCCGTGAGGTCGGCGACGACCGCCCGGAAGGCCGGATCGTCGACGGTCCTGGTCGCGCTCGACACGAGCATGAGGAACTGCTGCGAGGCGGGCGCCTGCTGGCCGACCGACGCGTTCGCCGCGCTCCAGACGACGTAGGCCTCGCCGGCCTCGTACTTCGACCGCTCGTCGTTCGAGACCGCCTCGACACTCCGCGTCCCGCCGGCCGCGAGGCTGGCCATGAACAGCCCGATCGTGACGACGAACCAGGCGCCGGCAACGACCCATCGATGGCGCGCGCTCCAGCTCGCGACGCGGACCGTCCACGGCGGGCGCCGGGCGGAGCGAGCGGGGATCGTGACGGGTTCCATCGGCCGCTGTCAGGGTATGTGATCGGCGGGGGTCGCCAAGGTCTACACCCCGTGATCAGGCGTGAGCGTGGCCGCGAGCTTCTTCGGCGCCGTCCGTCGCCACGCCTCCCGCAGGAGTGACTCGAGGAGCGCCGGATCGACCCTCTCGAGGTCGGCCGTGATCCAGCCGAACCGGCCGACGTACGCCGACGGCGCGAACGTCGCTGGGTCCATCTCGACCAGCTCGGCCTGCGATTCGAGGCTCGCCTTGATCGAGATGCCCGTTGAGCCCTCGCCGCCGATCGCGAAGATCTTGTCCCGGACGCGGAAGGTGATGTCGGTGTCCCAGGTCAGCCGTTCCTCGGCTTCCGGCAGCGAGAGGGCGATCCTCCGGACGTCGTCGAGGGTCGTCACGAACGGATCGCGACGGCGCTACTGGTTGTCGATCTGGGCACGCTGCAGACGGCCGCTGAAGTCGACGTAGATGGCCTTCCACTCGGTGAACGTGTCGAGCGCCGCGTGGCCGGCCTCGCGATGGCCGTTCCCCGTCTCCTTCCAGCCGCCGAACGGGAGGTGCGTCTCGGCACCCGTGGTGCCGGCGTTGATGTAGACGATGCCCGTCTCGAAGTCGCGCATCGCCCGGAACGCCGTGTTCGCGTCGGTCGTGAAGATCGATGAGCTGAGCCCGTAGCGGGTCTGGTTCACGGCCGTCACCGCGGCCGGATAGTCGTCGACCGGGATGACCGACAGGACGGGCCCGAAGATCTCCTCCTGGGCGATCCGATCCATCGGCATCACGTCGCGGAAGATCGTCGGCGAGAAGAAGTGACCGTTCGCGAGCTCTCCGTCGCGTGCCGGCTCGCCGCCGAGGACGAGCTCGCCCTCACGCCGGCCGACCTCGATGTAGCCGGCGACCTTGTCGACGGCACCGGCGTTGATCAACGGCCCGACGTCGATCGACTCGTCGAGGCCGGAGCCGAGGCGGAGCGTCCGCGCCCGCCGCTCGAGGCGCTGCATGAGCGGCTCGACGGCGGCCCGCTCCACGACGACCCGGCTCGCCGCGGTGCAGCGCTGGCCGGTCGTCCCGAACGCCGACCACAGGATGCCGTCGGTGGCCAGGTCGAGGTCCGCGTCGGACATCACGACGATCGCGTTCTTGCCGCCGAGCTCGAGGCTCAGCCGCTTCAGCTTCCGGCCGGCCCGGGTCGCGATGTGCCTGCCGGTGTCGGACGAGCCGGTGAACGAGATCACGCCGACGTCGGGGTTGTCGACGATCGCGTCGCCGACCTCACCGCCCGCGCCGGTCACCAGGTTCACGCTGCCCGCCGGGAAGCCCGCCTCGGCCATCAGCTCGACGAGGAGCGTCGCGCAATGCGGCGTGTCGCTCGCCGGCTTGAAGACGACGGTGTTGCCGGCGACGAGGGCCGGCATCATCTTCCAGCACGGGATCGCGATCGGGAAGTTCCAGGGGGTGATGATCCCGGCCACCCCGATCGGCTGGCGGATGCTCATCGCCCACTTGTCCGGCAGCTCCGACGGGACCGTGTCGCCGAACATCCTGCGGCCCTCGCCGGCCATCAAGAACGCGATGTCGATGCCCTCCTGGACGTCGCCCCGGGCCTCGGCGATGACCTTGCCCATCTCCCGGGTCATGGCCCTTGAGAGCCGTTCCTTGTGCTCGGCCATCAGGGCGCCGAAGCGGTAGAGGATCTCGCCCCGCTTCGGGGCGGGCGTCCGACGCCACATCGCCCCCGCGTCGGCCGCAGCTCGGATCGCCATCGCGACGTCCGCGGGGGTGCCCTGCTGGAACCGGCCGATGACGTCGCGCGTGTCGGCCGGGTTATGGCTCTCGAAGGTGGCCCCCGAGGTGGAGTCGCACCATTCCCCGGCGATGAAGTGGCGGAACGTCGGCGGCTCGGCCGGCTCGCTGGATCGCGGCCCGATTGCTGCGGTCTGGGTCATCGCCGGAGTGTAGCCCGGGAGCCATGGCCCTTCGCCGGTAGGTGACCGGCCGATGAGCGTCGGTGTTCATGCTCCCCACGTGGACGACCAGCGTGTCGGCGCGTCGCTGCGGGCGATCCGGACCCGTCGTCGCCTGCGCCAGTCCGATGCGAGTGCCGCGGCGGGGATCCCGCGAGGGGTCGCGATCCGGATCGAGGCCGGCCGCCTCGATCGCGTCCGGTTCGGTGACATCCGCCGCTATGCGGCCTCGCTCGGCGCCCGGTTCGACGGTCACGTGCTCTGGCAAGCCGACCTCGACCGGATGCTGAATCGCGGACACGCCCGAATGCACGAGGCGATGTCGCGCTGGCTCGCGGCGGTCGGCGGATGGCTGGCGATACCCGAGGTCTCGTTCGCGCTCGGGCGGGAGCGTGGGGTCATCGACGTGATCGCCTGGCACGCGGCAACACGAACCCTGCTGGTCATCGAGCTGAAGACCCGGATCGTGGACATCAACGCCCTGATGGCGACGATGGACATCCGGGGTCGGGTCGCTCGGCGGATCGCGCTGGACCGCGGTTGGGACCCGCTGGCGATCGGACTGTGGGTCGTTGTGGCGCCCGCTCGAACGAACGCTCGCCTCCTCGCCGAGCACGCGACCGTGCTCCGCGCGAAGTTCCCGGGCGATGGCCGGACGATGCGTCGCTGGCTTGCGAAGCCTGGCGGATCTGTTGCGGCGCTGAGTTTCATGCCACAGGTCCGCTTGGGAGACCTTGGGCGGGACGTGACGACTCCCCGCAGGATCCGCCGCACGCGACCGAGCGTGAACGCAGGCCCCGCGGCCGATCGCGTGGCTCGTCCGCCGCGGATCGGGGTGACCTTCGGCGATTAGCGTTCGAGATTGGGACGTCTGGCAGGAAAGCGCCGGCGCACGTCGACGCCGAGCCGAGGCCGGAGCGGCCGACGTCAGCTGCCCAGCACGTCGTCGGCGACGATCGAGCGGTGGATCTGGTTCGTGCCCTCGTAGATCTGGGCACCCTTGGCGTCGCGCATCAACCGCTCGATCCCGGTCTCGCGGGAGTAGCCGCTCGCGCCGAACAGCTGGACCGCGTCGGTCGCCACGCGCATCGCGGTGTCGGATGCGGTCCACTTCGCGAGCGATGACGCGACCCCGATCGGCTCGCCGCGGTCCTTCATCGCCGCAGCCTGCCGGGTCAACGCCCGGGCCGCCTCGACGTCCCGTGCCATCTCGGCCAGCATGAATCGCAGTGCCTGGCGCTCGGCAAGGACGCCGCCGAACGCCTTCCGCTGGCGGAGGTAGGCGGTCGCCGCCTCGAGCCCGGCGCGGGCGATCCCGACGCACGCCGCAGCGATCGAGATCCGGCCCTCGGCGAGGGCCGACAGGGCGATCTTGTAGCCCTCGCCCTCGCCACCGAGCCGGTTCGCCGTTGGCACGTAGCAGCCGTCGAACACGAGCTCCGCCGCCGGGCAGGCGCGGATGCCCATCTTCTTCTCGTGGGCGCCGAAGGAGAACCCGGCGGTTCCCTTCTCGACCAGGAACGCGGCGATCCCCTTCGAGCCCAGGCTCGGGTCGACCGTCGCGAAGACGAGATAGCGATCCGCGTCCGGCGCGTTCGTGATCCAGATCTTCGTCCCGGTCAGCCGGTATCCGTCGGGCGCGTCGGCCGGTCCAACGCGCTCCGCCCGCGTCCGGATCGCCGCGGCGTCCGAGCCCGCGTGGGGCTCCGTCAGGGCGAAAGCGCCGAGCGCCTCCCCGCTGACCATCGGCGCCAGCCAACGCTCGTGCTGCTCAGGCGTTCCCAACGTGACGACCGGGTATTGCGACAGGATGTGGACCGACAGCGTGACCGCCGACGCCATGTCGGCCGCCCCGATCTCCTCCATCACCAGCGTCCAGCCCAGATAGCTGAACCCGGATCCGCCGACCGCTTCCGGCAGCGGTGCGCCGGTCAGCCCCAGCTCGCCCATCTCGCGGAAGATCGACCGGTCGAAGCGCTCGGCCTCGTCGCGCTCGATCGCGGTCGGGGCGATGGACCGGCGGGCGAACTCGCGCGCCGTGTCGCGGAGGAGACGCTCCTCGTCGGTGAGCGGCCAGGTCAGGGCTCAGACCCTCGTGTGATCGGATGCGATGGCGACGGCGACGCCGGCTGGCTGCCGTCGCGAGCGTACGATACCGACCGTGTCGGACGAGGTGGGGAACGCGAGCGGTGACGCGGCCGCCACGCCGGTCGCGAGGATCGAACACGACCTCAACAACGCGCTGGCCTCGATCGTCGCGTTCAGCCAGCTGATCCGATCGGACCCGAGCCTGCCGCCCTCACTCCGGAGCCAGGCCGAGCTCCTCGTCCAGGAGGCGCACCGCACGCGGCAGCTCGTCGGTAACCTGCTCGACGTCGCAGGGCACGGTCGTCCGCCGCCGGGCCAACCGACCGCCGTCAACCCGGATTCGCCTGGCGACCGCCCCCTTGCACGAACGGACGAACGGCCAAGGATCCTGGTCCTCGACGATGAGCCGTCGATCCGCGACTTCCTTGGGCGCGCCCTGACCCGAGCCGGCTTCGAGCCGATCCTGACCGCGTCGGGGACCGACGCGTTGGACGTCATCCGGTCCGATCCGCCGGCCGCCATCCTGTGCGACCACCGCATGGCCGGCATGAGCGGGACCGAGTTCCAGGCCGCCGTGGCCGAGATCGATCCCGCCCTCGGGCGCCGCTTCGCGTTCATGAGCGGCGATGTGCTCAACCACGACCTCCGCGACTTCGCGACCGCGCGCGGCGTGCACCTGCTCGCCAAGCCGTTCGACATCGCCACCGTCGGCGACACCGTCCGCGCGCTGCTGGCGGCTTCGGCCGGCTGACGCCCCGCCGCGACGCCGCGGCCAGCGGGGGTTAGCGGCGCGGGTAGGTGTGGAAGCCGCGCCCGGTCTTCTGGCCGAGGCGGCCGGCCTCGACGAGCTCGACGAGGACCGCCGGCGGCGCGAACTGGTCCTGCCCGAACCCCTCGTGAAGCACGCGCATGATCCCGAGGCAGACGTCGAGGCCGATGAAGTCGGCCAGCTCGAGCGGACCCATCGGATGGTTGAGTCCGACCCTGGCGCCCGCGTCGATGTCGTCGGCCGTCCCGAGGCCCTCCTGGTAGGCCCGCATCGCCTCGCCGAGGAACGGCATCAGGATCCGGTTGACGATGAACCCCGGCCGGTCGGCCGACACGATGACCTGCTTGCCCATGTCCGCGGCAAGGGCACGCACGGTCGCCTCGGTCTCGTCGCTGGTCGCCGAGCCGCGGATCAGCTCGATCAGCGGCATTACCGGCACCGGGCTGAAGAAGTGCATCCCGACGAACTTCTGCCGGCGGGCCTCCCCGACCGCTGCACTGAGGCGGTCGATCCCGATCGACGACGTGTTCGTGGCGAAGATCGCCGCCGGTGGTGCGATCCGGTCGAGCGCTCCCCAGAGGGCCGTCTTCGCGTCGACGTCCTCGAAGATGGCCTCGACGACGAGGTCGACATCGGCGGCCGCGGCCTGGTCATCGGTCGGCTGGATCCGGGCGAGGAGAGCCTCCCGCTCGGTCGGCGTGAGGCGGCCTTTGGCGACCGACCGCTTCAGGTTGGCGGCGATCCGATCGCGGCCTGCGACTGCCCGCGCGATGTCCGGCTCGTAGAGGGCCACGGAACGGCCGGTCGCCGCGAGCACCTGCGCGATGCCGTGTCCCATCAGGCCGGCGCCGGCCACGAGAGCCCGATCGATCGTCATCGGATGCTCCTATGTCAAGCCGCGGCCGCCAAGCCCGAAGGCGAGGCGGCGCGGGCGGCTTCATCGTTGCGCATCCGGCGGAAGACCTCGTCGCTGATCCGGCGGCGCAGGGCGCGGATCGCCTCGGTCTTCGTGTTCCCTTGCGCCCGGCGGTGCTCGAGGTATGTCCGGCCCGGTCCCTCCCGCTGGAGCTGGGTGATCGCGATCCGGTGGAGGGCGACGTTGAGCTGTCGGTTGCCGGTCCGGCTCAGGCGGTGGCGCTCGGTGTTGCCCGACCAGACCGGCAGCGGCGCCGAGCCGTTGTGGCGGGCGAAGGCGGCCCGTGACCGGAAGCGGCCGATGCCGGCCGTCTCGCCGACGAGCTTGGCCGCGGTCAGCGGACCGCAGCCGGTCAGGGTCAGCAGGGACGGGACGAGGTCGGCGACCAGGCGAGCGATCTCGCGCTCGATCCCGTTGATCGTCGCGGTCAGGTCGCGGATCCGGAGGACGAGCTCGCGGGCGATCCGGCCGACGATCCCGGGAGCGGCCGCGAGATCGCGCTCGAGGGCGGCCAGGACGACCGTCCGGTTGAGGCTGCGGAGCGGCGGCTCCGAGCCCGGGTCGAGCTCGTGGAGATGCCAGCGCAATCTGTTCTCGGCGCGAGTTCGCTCGGCGACGAGATCCTCACGATGGTCGACCAGGAGGCGGACCTCGCGGTCGGGCCCGTCGAGGGTTGCGACCGGGAGGTCCTCGCGGAGGGCCGCCCGGGCGACGGCCAGGGCGTCGATCGGATCGCTCTTGCCCGGCTCGCGGCTCGACCGCCGGGCGCCGGCCATCAGCTTCGGCGGAACCCGGACGACGCCCTCGCCGGCGACGAGCAGGTCGGTCGACAGGCGTCGGCTCAGATGGCGGCAGTCCTCGAGCGCCCAGGTCCGGTCCTCCAACCGCCGAGCCCAGCGGACGAGCTCGAGATGACCTGCGCTCGTCGCCGGGAGGGTCTTCTCGGCCAGCTTCCGGCCGGTCCCGTCGACCGCCACCGCGGTGTGGGTGTGCTTGTGCGAATCGATCCCGATGACGATCATCTCCGGTGTTGCCTCCTGATCAGGGGTGACGCTCCGGACCGGCCGGTGGACACGCCTGAGTGGGGGCGGTTACCACGCTCCTATGAAGTCACACCGGTCGGT
>VBFG01000001.1 GCA_005882635.1 Chloroflexota bacterium
GACATCGCGATGACCTCCGTCCTCGCCTCGATGTTCGCGCCGATCGCCGCTATCGCGGCCTTCGTCCTGTTCCGGGAGCGTCTTGCCCCGCGTCAGGCCCTCGGGATCGCGCTCGTCGTCATCGGGATCGCGACGCTCGGCCTGCTGGCCGGAACCTAGGTCACGCGGGAGGCTGCCAATGGAGCTGGTCTACAACTCGAATTCGACGATGCACCTCCCGGTCCTGATCCAGATCCGGGTGGCGAAGGAGACGGGCTGGGACGGCATCTTCGTTCGCGAGGAGCATGTCCGGCGCTATCTCGCCCAGGGAAATGACGCCGCGAGCCTGCGCCGGGCGCTGGCCGGGCTGGGACCCGTGAATCTCGGGGCGCTGCCCGACGTCGAGCGCTGGCGGCCGGCCGAGCACGGGACGATGCTCGCCGAGGCGGCGGCGCTCACGGAGCTGGCGGCCGAGATCGGGGCGTCCTTCGTGCAGGTCCTGACCGGACCGGTCAAGCCCGGCGGGGCGTACAGCGGCCCGGCGGAGCTCCCGCCTGCCGAGCTGCGTCAGGTCACGGCCGACGCCATCCGGGCGGTCGCCGATCTCGGCGCCTCGGCCGGCCTTCGCTACTACCTCGAGCCGATCGCGTGGGCGCCGCTCTCAACGCTGGGGCAGGCGGTCGCCGTGATCGACGCGGCGGAACGCGACAACGTCGGGCTCGTCCTGGACTTCTGGCACCTCTGGCAGCGGGGCACGACGCCGGACCAGATCTCCCGGCTCGACGCACGGATCATCCATGGCGTCGACCTCGGGGACTCGCTCGCTCCGCCGGGTGTTCCGGACCCTGACCAGCGTTCGCGTCGGGTCTGGCCGGGGGAAGGGCTGATCCCGCTCCGGGAATGGGTCGACGCGGTCCGGGCGACCGGCTTCGACGGCTGGTGGGACAACGAGCTCTACAGCCCGCCGCACTGGGAGGCGGCCGATCCGTTTGCGATCGGCCGCGGGCTGCGGGAGGTGCTGGGCGGGCTGCTCGAGGCCTGACCGCGCCACGATTTGTTGACGCCGTCGGGCGGTCGATGCTAGGGTCTGCGCAATCGGTTGCAACGGGAGGTGCGGTCCAGGTGCGAGCGTCTCCACGCCCCCGTGCGGCAGCCACGCCGACCCGATCGCCTCGCGGCGCGGCGCACGTCGCGGCCTAGGCGGCCCGAGCTCGTGCCAAGCGGCGGCGGCGCAGGTCCGAACAGGTCGGACGGTCCGCGTCGGCGAGTCCTGCTCAAGGACGTCGCGCAGCGGGTGAACGTGTCCGGGTCGACCGCGTCTCGCGCGCTCGCCGACGATCCCCGGATCGGCGCCGCGACCCGGCTCGCGGTCAAGGCCGCCGCCATCGAGATGAACTACGTCCCCAACGCGGCGGCGCGGAGCCTGCGAGCCCGGCGGACCCGCGCGCTGGGCCTGCTCCTCCCCGATCTTCGCGACCCCGTCCACGGCCAGGTCGCGTCGGCGTTCGAGCAGGAGGCGCGAGCCCAGGGCTACGGCGTCATGGTCGTGGCCGGTGAGCGCGATCCCGGTCGCGAACGGCTCGCCCTGCGCATCTTCGCCGAGCACGGCACCGACGGAGTCGCCGTGGTATCCGGGCTGCTGTCGCCGCGCGAGCTCCGCGACCGCGTCGATCCGGACCGGCTCGTCCTCGTCTGGCCGGATCACCGCAGCCTGCCGCGGCGCGACGGCGCACGGACGCCCGGCGTGATCCAGACCGACGACGCGAGCGGCGTTCGGGCGGCCGTCGAGCACTTGATCGCGAACGGCTGCCGACGGATCGCCTACGTCGAGGGCGGCGTTCGGGCATCGAACACGATCCGGGCCGAGACCGTCGCGAGCACGCTCCGCGCCCACGGCGAGCGCTTCCCGATGCAGACGTTCCCGGCGCCCGTCGACGCGTGGCGCGATCCCGGTCAGCTGGCGGCGCGGATCGCCGCCGACCTTCCCGAAGCGCTGGTCTGCTATGACGACCAGCTTGCGCTCGGGCTCATGGATGCGCTTCGCCAGCACGGGATCCGGATCCCGGACGACATGCAGATCGTCGGCTTCGACGGGATCCCCTTCGCCGCGATCGCGAATCCTCGCCTGACGACCGTCGCGGTCCCGTCGGCCGAGCTCGGCCGCGCCGCGGCGACCTCGCTCATCCGTGCCATCCACGATGGCGCCCTGCCCGAGGGCGTGCTGCTGCCCGTGGAGGTCGTCGTTCGCCAGAGCACCGGGAGTGTTGCCGCCCTCGCCGATCAACCGTGACCGCCGCGAGCGGCGACGTGGAAGCAAACGACGTGGAAGCGAGCGACCTGGAGGCCCTCGCCAGGCGCGGTCGACAACTCGTCATCGATTCTGTGGCGCACAGCGGCGCGGGCCACATCGGCGGTCCGCTGTCGGCGATGGACCTCCTCGTCGCCCTCTTTTTCCGGGTCCTGCGCATCCGCCCGGAGGAGCCCCACTGGCCGGAGCGTGATCGCTTCATCCTGTCGAAGGGGCACAGCGCGATCGGCCTGTACGCCGTCATGGCGCTCCGCGGATACTTCCCGGTCGAGGAGCTGGCGACGTTCGACGCGGGTGACAGCCGGCTGCAAGGCCACCCGGACATGACCCGCCTGCCCGGGCTCGATGCGTCAACCGGCTCGCTCGGGCAGGGGCTGGCGGTCGGTCTGGGGATCGCGCTCGGCGCCCGGCTGCGCGGCCTCGGGTTCCACACGTTCGTGATGCTCGGCGACGGCGAGACTCAGGAAGGCATGGTCTGGGAGAGCGTCCAGGTCGCCGCGAAGTACGGTCTCGGCCATCTCACGGCGATCGTCGACTGTAATGGCCTGCAGCAGTACGGCTGGCCGGCGGCCCCCGGCGAGGAAGGCCGCGGGGATCGCCGCGATCCACTCGCCGGCACCCGGCTCGGCGCCGCCCTCGAGGCGTTCGGGTGGAGGGTCCTCGAGATCGATGGGCACGACTCGCACGCGATCGTCGAGGCGTGCGACGACGCCAGGGCGAGCGCGGCGTCGGCGCGGCCGACGGCGATCCTGGCGGCGACGGTCAAGGGCCGCGGCGTGTCGTTCACCGAAGGCCGGTTCGAGTGGCACTCTCGCGTCGCGACCGCCGACGAGGCGGCGGCCGCGCGAGCCGAGCTCGATCTCGTCGAGGACCGCCGAGCGTGACGACGGCGATGCGCGACGCCTGGGCGCAGACCCTGATCGACCTGGCCGGGGACAACCCGGACCTGCTCGTCCTCGACGGCGACCTCGGAACCTCGACCCGGGCGGACCGGTTCGCTGCCGCCTGGCCGGATCGCTTCCTGCAGATGGGGATCGCCGAACAGAACATGGTCGGCGTCGCCGCGGGGCTGGCGACCCTCGGCTACATCCCGTGGCTCTCGTCGTTCGCCGTCTTCCTGACCCATCGCGCGGTAGACCCGGTCCGGATGCTCGTCGCCCAGACCCACGCGAACGTGAAGATCGGCGCAGCGTATACGGGTCTCCTCACGGGCTTCACGGGGAAGACCCATCAGGACGTCGAGGACCTCGCGATCATGCGCGCGATGCCCGGCATGACGGTGATCGCACCCGGCGACGCGACCGAGTGCGCGGCGGCCGTCCGCTGGGCGACCGCCACCCAGGGCCCCGTGTATCTCCGGCTCGCCCGGGACGCCGGGCCGGACCTCTTCGATGGGTCGTACGTCTTCGAACCCGGCCGGGTGATCCCGCTCCGCGCCGGATCCGACGTCCTGCTCGTCTCCACCGGACCGCAGACGGCGCGCTGCCTCGAGGCGGCCGAGATGCTGGCGACGTCCGGGTTCTCGGCCGGGGTGCTCCATGTGCCGTGCCTGAAGCCGGTCGACGCCGCGGCGATCCTCGCCGCCGCTCGCGGCGTCCGGCTCGTCGTCACCGTCGAGGAGCACACGATCCTCGGCGGCGTCGGCGGACTCGTCGCGGAGATCCTGACCGAGCACGAGCCGCGGCAGCTGGTGCGGATCGGGATCGCCGACACGTGGGGCGAGTCGGCCTCGAACGCCTTCCTGCTCGACCGCCACGGTTTGTCCGCGACGCGCGTCGCGGAGCGTGTGGCCCGCGAGCTGGCCGGCGTCGGCAGCTCCGCGGGCGCGGCGAGCTGAGTGTCGCCCGCGGCGTCGAGCGAGGAGGTCCGATGAGCGCGTTCGAGATCCGGGATCCGAGCAGCATCGGTGTCGCCTTCCTGGGGGTCGGCCGGATCGGACGGACCCATCTCCAGACGCTGGCCGGGATCGGTGCCGCGCGGATCGTCGTGGTCGCGGACCTCGACCCCGCGGAAGCCGAGCGGGGCCGGGAGATCGGGCGGGCCGAACGTTCGACGAGCGACGCGGTGGACGCGATCACCGATCCGAAGGTCGACGCCGTGATCATCGTGACGCCGACGAGCACCCACGCGACGCTCATCGAGGCCGCGCTCCGGGCGGGCAAGGCGATCTGGAGCGAGAAGCCCATCGCGCTCGACCTCGACGAGACGGCTCGGGTCGTCGCCCTCTGGCGCGAGACCGGGCTCCCGGTCCAGATGGGGTTCATGCGCCGGTTCGACCCGGGCTACGTCCGCGCCCGGCGGCTGATCGAGTCCGGCGAGCTGGGGCGGATCGAGCAGTTCCGGGCCTACTCTCGGGACACCTACATGCCCGACGCCAAGTTCATCCGCGACAGCGGCGGGTCGTTCCTCGACATGAGCGTCCACGACTTCGACCTCGCCCGGTTCCTCGTCGGCGAGGTCGAGGAGGTCTCGGCGTGGGGTGCGAACATCGTCGACCCGCGGTTCGAGGCGGGCGGCGATGTGGACACCGCGGTCACGATGCTCCGCTTCCGCAACGGCGCGCTCGGAGTCGTCGAGATGTCCCGCCATTCGGAGTGGGGCTACGACATCCGGACCGAGGTGGCGGGGTCCCTCGGCAAGGTGGTGATCGAGGCGGACCGGAAGACGCCGCTGACCTGGTCCCGACGGTTCGGCTTCGAGGCCGATCATCACGAGAACTTCCCCGATCGGTTCGAGGTCGCCTACCGAGCAGAGTTCGAGGCGTTCTTCCGAACGCTGGCCGACGGGGGCACGCCGACGCCCGGGCCGGAGGACGCCCTCGAGACGCTCCGGCTGGCCCTCGCCGCCAAGCAAAGCTGGCAGGAGCGGCGGCCCGTCCGGGTCGACGAGGTCACCGCCGAGGTCCCGACGTGACCCAGGAGCCTGTTCGGCGCTGGAACGTCGCCAGGCTGTCGTCGAAGAAGCGGACCATCCGGGCCCGTTCGGCCGGATCGTCGACCGCCGCCAGCTCGGCCACCCAGGCCCGGGCGCCGGCGATGACGAGCTCGACCACCTCGGCCTCGTCGGGCGAAGCGGCGAGCGGCCGGTCCTCGACCTCGACGTAGACCGGCGAGGTGTGCGCGGCCATCGCGGTCGTGAAGGCAGACTCGATCTGGCTCGCGCTCCGGGAGCGCGCGGCGACCCAGGCGCCGTTCGGGATGTCGACGGTCTCGTGGAGGCTCAGCTCCGTCGTGGCGTCCGAGCTCGCCGCGGCCACCACCCGGCCGTTGACCACGAGCTCCAGGTCCGTGAGGAGCGGCTGGGCGGCGCGGGCCCGGGCCGTGACCTCGAGGCGATCCGGCCGGCGGAGCCGGATGACGTCACCGGGTTCCCGGCCGTCCACCGCCAGCTCGACGACCGGCCCGGAGGAGACGAACGTCCGTCCGGCGCGGACGGCGGCTGCCCACGATTCGAAGGTCAGCGGACCATCAGCGAGCAGGTGGGTGTACGTCCGGACCGCGCCGACCGGCACCTCGGCCGACATCTTGTCGGTCCCGCCGAGGAGCGGGAGGCGATAGCCGAGGTTGAGGTAGCGATACCACTCGATCACGTTCGGATCGTCCAGGCCCGGCGCGAACGCCTGGGTTTCGATCGCGTCGATCTTGCCGGCGACGATGTCGGCCGCGATCTCGGCGTAGGGCAGCGGGAAATGCGCCCCGACGACGAGCCCGCCGGCGGCCCGGCAGCGGTCCGCCCAGTCCGCGAGGAGCACCGTCAGCGCGCCGCCGAGGCGACCCTCCGGCGGGCCCGCGCTGGCGAGGGGGATCACCGGCCGGTGCGGACCGAGCAGCGCGAGATGACCCAGCATGTTCTGGCGGTTCTCGGTGCCGACCACGACGAGCCGCCGGCCCGCGGGATCGGCCATCGATCCCCATTCGAGGTCGGTGACGTTCGTGAAGAGGTCAGCCCACTGCGCGGCGAGCAGGTTGACGACGTCGACGTCCTCGGCGGCCGCCTGGAGGAGCGCGGTCGACGGCGACAGGAAGTGGACGTGGCTGTCCGCCGTGACCCAGCGCCAGCCAGGGAGGTCGATCGCCCGGTCGAGCGGCAGCTCGAGGCGCCGCGTCGATGGCTCGATCTCGATCCGCGCGCGATGCGGGGATCGATCGAACCCGCCGACGACCTCCACCTCCACGCCGCCGACCGGCAGGTCGATCGCGAAGCGGCCGGGAACATAGGCGTAGGCCGACGATCCCAGGATCAGGTCGCCACCGGTGTCCTCGTAGAAGCCCGGATTGACCTCGTCGCGATGCCCGACCGGCGGCAGGTAGCGACCGTCGGCGGCGGTGAAACGGACGCGGGCCGGAGACCGCTCGCCGGTCGACCGGTCGGCGATCTCCACCTCGACCGGGACGCGCGGTGGCGGAAGCACCTCGATCGATTGCCGGCCGGCCGGATCGCGGAGCGGGCGACCCGAGAGCAGGTCGGCGCCGGCGACGGTCCAGTCGCCGAGGCGGAGG
This sequence comes from Chloroflexota bacterium, assembly GCA_005882635.1. Classification (GTDB taxonomy): domain Bacteria; phylum Chloroflexota; class Limnocylindria; order Limnocylindrales; family CSP1-4; genus CF-46. The sequence goes on from VBFG01000001.1 coordinate 6,787, forward strand.
ACCGCGTCAGGGGCGATCGCCAGGTCGACCACGCTCGGTCCCGCGGGCGACGCATCGGAATGGCCACGCGGGGTTCCCCAGCCGAGGATCGCGTTCGTCGCTCTCTCCCCGGACGACGCCGCGATCGCCGGCCTGCTGCGGATGATCGTGCCAAGATCGACCTCCGGGTGGCCCTCGAAGCCCGCCACCTGGACCTGGAACCGACCGCCCCGAATGAGCGGATTGGCCGAGCCACGGAAGAGCGTGACCGCCGCGACGAGGACGTCGCTGCCCGACCGTCCGTCGGCCAGCGGCTCGAGGCGCAGGGCGACCGGCCGCGCGCCAGTCTCGAGCTCGATGACGTGCAGCCAGAGGAGCGCGTCGCCGGTCGGGCTGGGGATGAAGTCCGAGGCCCCGACCTGGTTCGCGCCGTACGTGCCGGGCATGATCGTCAGCGAGCCGGATTGGCCGGCCGGCGCATAGCGGCCCGGGCCCTGCGCCGCGTGCGGCCCACGCCAGTCGATGACCTCGTTCGCGACGTGGGGGATCGCGGCGAACGCCCCGGATCCCCAGCCGAGGATGCCGTCGTTCACCTCGAATCGGCGTCGGATGAGGCGGCTGGTCTCCCGCCCGTCGCGGTCCACGAGCGTGTACCGCGCAAGCGGCTCGCCGACGGGGACGACGTGCCCGACGGCCAGGCCCGCCGGGCGGCTCCCGGCGTCGTCGCGCCAGGCATCGCACAGGTGGGCGATGACGACATGGCTCGCGCCGTGGTCGGCCGGCAGCTCCACGGTCGTCGTCCGGTCGAGCAGGATCCAGCGGGCATCGCGAGCTCCCGGCCCGAGGTCGAATGGCAGGCCGTGGAACACCTGCCGCCCGATCGGCAGGCGCTCGAGCGCCGGTCCGTACGCGGGGTGGAAACGGGCGTCCACGTCGGATCCGGCCGCGTTCCTCACGGCGTCGAGGTCGACCGTCCGCGCCAGTGGGCTGGACGCGGTCATCAGGCCCGGTTTCGAAGGCGTGAGTGAGCGCCATATTGACGGGCCATGGACGCGACGCTAGCATTGAGCAAACGGTTGCACAAGAGGCACTGATGCCTGGTCGACCCGTCACCCGACCATCGTGACCCCGACCGCCCCGCGGTCGCCGCGAGCCGAACCAGGCCGGGGGTGTCCGCTCCCGTCGCACACCGGCCTGCCGCCTGGTCGCGACCTTGGCTGATTCGACCCCCGCCATCGAGCTCCGCCACACGACGAAACGCTTTGGCGACACGGTCGCCCTGGACGACGTCTCGATGGTGATCGAGCCCGGCGAGTTCTTCTGCCTCCTCGGTCCGTCGGGCTGCGGCAAGACGACCACCCTGAACCTGATCGGCGGGTTCATCCCGATGAGCTCCGGCGAGCTCCTCATCGAGGGCCGGACGGTCACCGACCTGCCGCCCCACAAGCGCAACGTCAACACGGTCTTCCAGAACTACGCGCTCTTCCCGCACATGACGGTCGCCCAGAACGTGGCATTCGGGCTGCGGATGGAGAGGCTGCCGAGCGCGGAGGTGACGCGGCGAACCGGTGAGTACCTCGATCTCGTCGGGCTGGCCGGTCTCAGCCGCCGGCTGCCATCCGAGATGTCGGGGGGCCAGCAGCAACGGGTCGCCCTCGCTCGCGCCCTCGCGAAGCGGCCGGCCGTCCTGCTCCTCGACGAACCGCTCGGTGCCCTGGACCTGAAGCTCCGCAAGGCAATGCAGACCGAGCTGTCCCGGATCCATCGCCAGGTCGGCACCACGTTCGTGTTCGTGACCCACGACCAGGACGAGGCCCTGTCGATGGCGACGCGGATCGCGATCATGTCCGGCGGCCAAGTGAGCCAGGTCGGTACGCCGCGGGAGGTCTACGACCGACCGGTCAATCGCTTCGTGGCCGACTTCGTCGGCGAGACGAACTTCCTGCCGGGAACGGTCAGCACGGAGGGCGGGCGGCAGATGGTCGTCCTGTCCGGCGGCGGTCGCGTGGCCGCGCCGAGCGGTGCGCCGGAGGGGTCCGCCACGCTCATGGTCCGGCCGGAGTCGCTGACGCTCCGATCTTCGCAGGAGCCGGCCGCCGACGCGTGCCTCGCCGGCCGGATCGTCAATGTCGCGTTCCTCGGCAACCACACCCGGATCACCGTGACCACATCGGCCGGAGACATCGTGGCGATCCGGCCCCATGGAACCAATGCTCGACCCGCTCACCCGATCCAGGAACTGGGGGAGGAGGTGTGCGTTTGGTGGCCAGCGGACGACGCCGCGATCATCGCCGACTGAGTCGGGACGAACACGTAGGAGGAGGAGCGTTCGATGACTGATCTGATGCGGGAATACAGCCGGCGCCAGTTCCTGAAGGTGACGGGCGCCGCCAGCCTCGCGCTCGGGATGGGCGGGATCGCCGCCGCCTGCGCGAACGTGGCCTCATCGCCGTCCGCCCCGGCTTCCGCGGCCCCGGGCGCCGGTTCGTCATCCGGCGCGGGCGCCTCGGCGGCCGCCGCGGCAAGCGCGGCCCCGACCGGGACGTTCAACTGGATGACCTGGGGCGACCATTGGTATCAGGCCCAGGTCGACACCATTGCCGCGAACAACAACATCAAGGCGAACAGCACGCTGTTCAGCGACAACATCGACGCGTACACGAAGCTGAAGCAGGTGGGCGGCCAGCTGGACATGGTGTCCGGCGATGCCCTGTGGGTTCCCCACTATTTCGAGTCGGGCCTGATCGAGGCGTGGGACATCAACTCCCTCAAGGTCGCCTCCCAGCTCTACTCGATCGCTCGGTCATTCCCGATCTGGACGAAGCCGGAGGGCTATCTCGGCTACCCGTTCGGGTGGTCTCCAGTCCAGATCTACTACGACCCGGCGAAGGTCTCACCGGCGCCTGACTCGTGGGAGGTCCTGCTCGACCCGAAGTACAAGGGCCGGGTCGTCGTCGAGGACCAGCCGGTCGAGATCATGGCCTACATGGGCAAGTTCGCCGGTGTCGTCAACGCCTACAGCATGACCCCCGAGGAGATCGCGAAGGCCAAGGATCTCCTCAAGCAGCTGAAGCCGAACATCCTCCGGCTGGCCAACCAGGCCACGGACACGATCGCCGCCCTCAAGACCGGCGAGGCCTGGATCGCGACCGGCAACCTCGGCACCGAATCCCGGGTCAAGGACCAGGGCGGCCCGGACCTCAACGTCTTCACGCCCAAGGAGGGGACCATCGGCTGGATGGACTCCGAGATGGTCGTGAAGGGCGGCGCGAACGAAAACCTGATCATGCCGTTCCTGGAGCTCGCCGAACAGGCCGAGTACATCGCCGCGAACTTCATCTTGAACGGTCGCCCGCTGTTCAACGAGAAGGCCTACGGAATCCTCGTCAACCAGGGCCAGCAGGAGCGCGCGGACCGGTTCCTGTACAACAAGCCCGAGACGGTCCAGACGATGGACCTCAAGGGACCAGGGACGTCCACCCAGGCCGTGATCGACGCGTTCAACGAGGTCTTCGGCTCCTAGCTCGCTCGCTCACCACAGCACGACCCCATGACCGCGGACACCGCCAGCGCAGCCGACGTGGCTCCGCTGGCGGGGCCCCGTCCCGGCCTGCGCCGGCGGCTGGAGCGGGCGGCGCCCTTCCTGCCGGGCCTCGCCATGCTCACCCTGCTGTTCGTGATCCCCATGTTCATCATGCTCGCGTTCAGCTTCTGGAAGACCAACTCGAGCTTCGACCTCGTCCGTGACTGGAACCTGAACAACTACGCGCGGTTCTTCAACCAGCCGACCTACATCCGGACCTTCGCCAAGACCCTCGTGATGGCGTCCGCCGTGACCGCGGCCGGGCTGGCCATCTCGCTGCCGTTCACCTATTTCCTGGTCCGCTACGTCAGCCGTCGATTCCAGCGGGCGGTCCTGCTGGCGGTGATCGTGCCCTTCTGGACGAGCTACCTGCTCCGCGTCTACGCCTGGCAGGCGATCCTTGGCGAGAAGGGCGCGCTGAACCAGTTCCTGATGGCGACCGGGATCATCCAGCAGCCGTCGACCCTGTTCGTCTACAACGACCTGGCCGTCTTCGTCGTCCTGATCTACGTCTACTTCCCGTTCGCGGCCCTGGCGTTGTACGCCGCCCTGGAGAAGTTCGACTTCACCCAGCTGAACGCGGCGCAGGATCTCGGCGCGCGCCCGGATCAGGCGTTCCGGCACATCCTGCTGCCGCAGATCCGGACCGGGATCATCACCGCCTGCATCTTCGTGTTCATCCCGATCCTGGGCGAGTTCCTGACACCGACGCTCGTCGGCGGCGCGTCGGGGAGCCTGATCGCGAACCTGATCGTGAACTTCACCCGGCAGGGCCAGTTCCCGGAGGGTGCGGCCCTGGCCATCGTCATCGCCGTCTTCGTGACGATCCTGCTCGTCGTGTTCCGGCGGTCGCTCCGGGTCGAGGACGTGGTGGCCCGTGGCTAACCGGGCGAGCGCCCTCGACACGATGCCGGTCAGCCCGCTCGCGCAACAGACCCGCGGGTGCCTGTCGGTCGTCGCCGGCGCGACGCTCGTCTTCCTCTACCTACCGATCGTGTTCCTCGTGCTGTTCTCGATCGAGCCAGCCGATACGCCCGGCTTCCCGATCACGGGCATCACGCTCCACTGGTACGAGAAGATGCTGGCCGACAGCGCGATCCACTCGGCCCTCTTCAACTCCGTCGTCGTGGCCGTCGTCGTCGCCCTGATCGCGACGACGATCGGGACGATGGCGGCCTTCCCGCTCGTCCGCGGCGGCATCCGCTTCCCCGGCGCGGCCCGGATCCTCTTCACCCTGCCGATCATGATCCCGGGCGTCCTGATCGGCCTCGGTCTGCTCGTCTTCATCACGCTGCTCGGCATCAAGCTCGGGCTGCACACGGTGATCGCCGGCCACCTGGTCTTCACGACGCCCTTCGTCGTGCTGATCGTGGCGGCCCGTCTGCAGGGCTTCGACCGACGCCTGGAGTGGGCGGCCGCGGACCTGGGGGCGAGCAATCGCCAGACGCTCCGCCACATCGTCCTGCCGCTGATCGCCCCGGCGATCATCGCCGGCGCGCTGCTGAGCGTCACCCTGTCGATCGACGAGTTCGTCGTGACGTTCTTCACGATCGGGCCGCAGCTGACGCTCCCGCTCTACATCATCACCCAGATCAAGTTCGGCGTGACACCGGAGGTCAACGCGCTCGCGACCGTCATCCTGGTCGTGACGCTGACCGTGTTCGGTGTGGGCTCGGTCCTGCTGGGGACGGGTCGGCGCTTCCGGCGCAAGGACGCGGCATGACCCCCGCCGGCTCGGCGCCCGCCGTCGGGAGCGGCCTGCTCGGGACGCGCCCGGATCCGGCGGACCCCATCCGCATCGGCTTCCAGATCTGGGGCCAGGCCGTCGCGTGGCCCGACCTGATGGCGGCCGGCGAACGGGTCGAGGCGCTCGGCTTCGCCAGCCTGTTCGCGAACGACCACTTCATGCCGATCCTCGGCGACGCGAGCGGACCGGTTCTCGGGGCCCATGGGCCGGTCTTCGAAGGCTGGATGACCCTCGCCAGCTGGGCCGCCCGGACGAGCCGCATCCCGCTCGGGGTGATGGTGTCCGGTGTCGGGTACCGGAACGTCACCCTCACAGTGAAGATGGCGACGGCCCTCGACCACGCCAGCGGCGGACGGGCGATGCTCGGCCTCGGGGCGGGCTGGCACGAGCCGGAGCACGACGCCTTCGGCTACGACGCCCTGTCGCTCGGGGACCGCATCGGCCGCTTCGACGAAGCGAGCCGACTGGCGCGGACGATGCTCGACGGCACGCCGGCCTCGCAGGACGGGCGCTGGGTCCGGGCCCACGACGCCCGGAACGATCCGCCGCCGGTTCGGGATCGCCTCCCCCTCGTCATCGGCGGCAGCGGCGAGAAACGGACTCTCCGGATCGTGGCCCGCGACGCCGACATCTGGAACGGCGAGGGAGATCCGGAGACATACGCTCACAAGAGCCGGGTCCTTGCGGAGCACTGCGCCGCGATCGGCCGCGACCCGGATGAGATCCGGCAGACGGTCGGTATCCCACCGATCTGCATCCGGCCCTCGCGAGCCGCCGCCGTCGACGCCCTGGCGGCGATCCTCGCCCGACAGGGAGGCGAGCCCGCCCTGGCGCGGGCCTGGGCCGGGAGCTCGCCGCTGGCCGACACCCGCGACGCCGTCGTCCGTCTGCTCCGCGCGTGGCGCGAGGCAGGAGCCGAGGAGGCGGTCGTCGACCTTCCGTCGCCTCTCGACGACGAAACCCTGGAGTGCCTCGCCGGACCGGTTCGCGAGCGTCTCGCTTGATCCCGCCGGGGTGCGTCCGCCACCGGGGTCGCGTCGCCGGAGGTCCAGGCTGATGCGTGCCGCCGTCTTCGAAGGCGAGGGGAGGCTTGTCGTCCGCGACGTCGACGACCCGCTGCCCGGGCCGGACGAGGTCCTCCTCGAGGTCGAGGCCTGCGGGATCTGCGGCTCCGACGTCCAGATCATCAACGTCCCGCCCGGTCATCCGTCGACGCCGCCCGTGGTCATCGGCCACGAGTTCGTCGGCTGGGTCCGGGCGGTCGGGGATGCCGTGCAGGGCGTGCCGATCGGGACGCGCGTCGTCGTCGACCCGGACCCGAAATGTGGGGCGTGCGAGCCGTGCCGGTCCGGTCGCCCGGCGAACTGCGTGAACATCGTCGCCCTCGGCGTCCATCGCGACGGCGCGCTGGCGCGCTTCGTCACCGCCCCGGCCGACAGCGTGTACCGGATCGACCCGGGCGTCCCGGCCGAGATGGCCGCGCTGGTCGAGCCGCTTGCCTGCGTCGTCAACGGAACGAATCGCGCCGCGATCCGACCCGGCGAATCCGTGGTCGTCTTCGGGGCCGGAACCATCGGCTGCCTGTTCATCGCCGTCTTCCGGGCGTCCGGCGCAGGACGGATCGTCGCCGTCGAGCCGAGCAGCGTTCGGGCGGAAGTCGCACGGGCCGTCGGCGCCGACCTCGCTCTCAGCCCCGAGGACTGGGCCGCCCGTCGGGGCGGGCTCCTGCCGCAGGGCGCGGACGTGGTCGTCGACGCCGTCGGGAGCGTGCTGCCGCAGGCGATCGAGGCGGCCGGGATGGGCGGCCGTATCGTGGTGTTCGGGATGAACGGCAACGCCCGGCCGCCCGTCCACCAGATCGAGATCGTGGAGAAGGGGCTCACGATCCTCGGCTCGTACATCTCGAACTTCACGTTCCCGGCCGCGATCCGGCTCGTCGAGGGCGGTCGCCTGAACCTGGCCCCCATGATCACGGCGGTCATCCCGATCGACGAGACCCTCGCCGGGATCGACCGGCTCCGGTCGGGCGAGGCCGTGAAGGTCGTCATCACGCCCTGATCGAAACCAAGGCAGGAGGTCCCATGTCCAGTCCCGCGATGCGCGTCGCCAGCGCCCCGGTCTCCTTCGGCGTGGACGAGATCATGGTCGACGACGCGTGGATGCCGGAGCCCGACGAGATGCTCGACTGGATGGTCGACATCGGCTTCGAAGGGACGGAACTGGGAACGCCGGGATTCCTGGGCAACGCCGCGGAGGTCCACGAGCGTTTGTCGACGCGGGGACTCGCCTTCGTCGGCTCCTTCCTGCCGCAGCACTTCAGCCGCGCCGAGAAGGTCGACCAGGACCGCGCGTGGCTGCGCGACCAGCTGCGCCTCGTGCGCGAGGCGGCGCCGGCCGGATCCGTCCCCTACGCGATCCTCTCCGATCAGTTCGACGAGCCCGACCGCCGCGCGTTCTCGGGACGGATCGCGGAGCACCCGGAGACCTGGCTCTCGCCCGCCCGCTTCGCGACGCTGATCGACAACCTCCACCGGGCTGCGGAACTGTGCCGGACCGAGGGCCTCGAACCGGTCGTTCACCCCCACGCCGGGACGTATCTCGAGACCGCGGACGAGATCGCCCGCACCGTGGAGGCGCTCGATCCGTCGCTGATCGGGCTGTGCCTCGACACCGGCCACTTCCGGTTCGGCGGCGCGGACCCAACCGCCGCCGCTCGCGATTACCGCGAGCTGATCCGGCACGTCCACATCAAGGACTGCCGGATCTCGGTCATGGATGACGTGAAGCGCGACGGCATGGGGCTCGACGAAGCCCTCCGGCGGGGCGTGTTCTGCCCGCTCGGGGAGGGCGACGCCGGGATCCGCGGCGTCATCGACCAGCTCCGGGCCAACGGCTACGCGGGCTGGCTCGTCATCGAGCAGGATCAGTCCCTGCGATCGTCCGACACGCCGGGATCGGTCGTCGCCGGGCAGCGCCGGAACCGCGATTTCCTGCGCCGGCTCGGCATCTGAAGGGCGCTCCCGACCGATCGTCAGGGGAGCATGGGAAGGATGAGCGCCGCGGCCTCCTCGACCCCGGCGACCGCCGGCTGGTAGGGATCCTCGTTCTCGATCGACAGCGCACCGTCATAGCCGACCGCGCGCAAGGCAGCGACGAACGAGGCCCACCAGGCGCCGTCGTGGACGCGCCCGACCGTACGGAAGACCCACGCTCGATCCTCGGCGTCGTCGAACGACGTCGTGTCGAGAACCCCCGCCAGCGCCAGACGCTCAGCCTGCAGCCCGGTGTCCTTGAGGTGGACGTGGCGGATTGCCGGGCCCAGGGCGGCGATGACCGCGAGCGGGTCCATCTGCTGCCAGAAGAGGTGCGACGGGTCGAGGTTCGCACCGATGATCGGGCCGACGGCGTCCCGCATCCGGAGCAGCGTCGGCACGTTGAAGACGAGATGGAGCGGGTGCAGCTCGAAGGCGATGTGCCGGACGCCGTGGGCGGCGGCGTGCCCGGCGATGTCCTGCCAGAAGGAGATCGCGGCCTCCCACTGACGCGCCTGGAGCGTGACGGCGTCGGCCGGCCACGGATAGAAGACCCAGTTCACGGTCGTGGCGCCCGGGCCGTCGCCGGGCGTGCCGGACATCGACACGATCGTCTCGACGCCGAGCTCGCCGGCCAGGCGGATCGTGTCGCGGATGACGGCCTCGTGGGTCGGTCCGACGACCGGATGCAGCGGCCAGGCGGAGCAGTTGAGGGCAGCGATCCGGAGGCCCCGGGACGTGAACGCCGCCCGGAACGTCCGGAGCCGCTGGTCGTCCCCGAGCAGCTCCGCGAGCGGAAGGTGGGGCGCCGACGACTGGCCGCCCGCGGCGATCTCGATCGACGCGCAGCCGATCCGAACGGCGAGATCGAGTGCCTCGTCGAGCGACAGATCGGGCACCGAATCGGTATAGAGGCAGAGCTCCATCGGATCGATCGTAGCCGTCGGCGCTACAGCCCGAACCCGGGCGGGTCGGCGAGGCTGGGATGGGCGGCGACGAAGGCACGCGCCGCGGCGACGGTCCGGAGCCACTCGTAATAGACGCCCTTGGCGTGGTGGATCTCGATGCCCGCGTCGCGCATGCGGTCGAGGCCGTGGGCGTGCATCGCGCCCGGGGAGAACGTCGCGTCGCCGACGACCGCGACGCGAAAGCCCCGATCACGGAGACCGATGGCGGACTGGGCGACACAGACATCTGTCTCGGCGCCGAGGAGGACCGCCGTTCGGCGGCCGGTCGACTCGACGGCCGCGACGATCTCGGGCACGCCCGCGAGGCCGAACTCCGCCTTGTCGAAGACCGGGGTCGCCGGCGGCAGATTGGCCGCGATCGATGGATCGGTCGGCCCATTCTTCGCCGGGTTCTCCTCCGTCGCGACGATCGGGATTTCGAGCGCGGCTGCGACTGCGACCAACCACGCGGCAACTGCACGGGATCGGGTCGCCGCCTTCCGCGACGCAACGTCCGCGCCGGAGAACCCGGGTTGGGCGTCCACGACGATCAGGACGGAATGGTCACGGTCCAGCAATGGCATGGCGAGCGGATCGTAGACGGAGTCGGCCGCCGCCTATCATCAAGTCGTGGATGCGCTCGCCGCGAACTCCTTGCTCGCCTTCGCGGAGGCGGCCGTCCCAGCGATGAAGGGTCCCGCAGCCAAGGCGACCTTCGCGGAGGTCGATGAGCGACACGGCGATCTTCGTGCCGCGATCGACTGGTTCGTCGAGCACGGCGCGACCGACGACGCCCTCAAACTGGTGAACGCCCTCTACCCCTTCTGGATCCAGAAGCAGCGGTTCGAGGACGGCTGGGTGTCGTACCAGCGGGCGCTTGGCGGAGCCGAGGGTGATCCGCGGCTCTGTGCCGCCGCGTGGATCAACGCCGGGTTCATGCCGTTCTGGAGCGGCGATGACGAGCGCGCGTCGGCCGCCTTCGACCGTGGGCTGGAGCTGAGCCGTGAGCTCGGCGACCAGGTCCTGGAGTCACGCGCGCTCGGCGGTGTCATTCGAGTCGCGCTCCGATCCGACGTCGCCGAGGCCCGACGACTCGGGCGCAAGGCGCTCGCTCTGAGCGATCGGGCGGGGAACATCGCCGGACGGTCGGATGCGCTCCATCTCCTCGGCGTCGGGGCGCAGATCGCCGGAGACCTCGGCGAGGCTCGCGACTGGATGCGCCAGAGGCTGGCGCTCGTGCGCGAGCAGGGAAACGAAGGGCTGATCGCGTCGGAGGCCGGCAACCTCAGCATGGTCGAGCGGCAGCTCGGCAACCTCGACGACGCGGAAGTGCTGGTTCGCGAGGCCCTCGAGATCGCCGACCGCCGCGGCGACGACTTCATGAAGCCCTTCGCCCTGAGCGGCTTCGCCGCGATCGCCACCGAGCGTGGCGAGTACCGACGCGCGGCGATGCTCGTCGGTGCGGCCGAGGCGATCATGGAGGCGCAGGGCGCCGCCTGGCCGCCCGACGAGCGGCCCCACTACGAGCGGATGCTGGCCGTGCTCCCGGACGCGATGGGCGCGGCCGAGTTCGAGCGGGCGCGTGCCGCGGGTCGGTCGCTCCCGGTATCCGAGGCAGTCACGTTCGCGCTGGGCTCGCCGGCCACCGCTTCTGCCCCGACTTGACCAGCCAGATCCCGCAGGCTCGACTGCGCAACTTCTCGATCATCGCCCACATCGACCACGGCAAGTCGACCCTCGCCGATCGGCTGCTCGAGCTGACCCACACGATCGACGCCCGACAGATGACGAGCCAGGTCCTGGACTCCATGGACCTGGAGCGCGAGAAGGGCATCACGATCAAGGCCCGGGCGGTCCGACTCGAGTACCAGGCCCGCGACGGGCAGACCTACGGCCTGAACCTCATCGACACGCCCGGCCACGTCGACTTCGCCTACGAGGTCAGCCACAGCCTCCAGGCGTGCGAGGGCGCGATCCTCGTCGTCGACGCGACCCAGGGGATCGAAGCCCAGACGTTGGCCAACGTCCATCTCGCGCTCCGCGAGGGGCTGACCCTCATCCCCGTCCTGAACAAGATCGACCTGCCGTCGGCCGATCCGACGACGATCATCGATGAGCTCGAGAATGTCCTGGCGATCCCCCGCGAGGAGGTGATCCTCGCCAGCGCCAAGGACGGGACCGGCGTCCCCGACATCCTCGAGGCGATCGTCGAGCGCATCCCGGCGCCGAAGGGCGACCCGGCGAAGCCGCTCCAGGGCCTGATCTTCGACAGCCATTACGACGCCTACAAGGGCGTCGTCGTCTACGTCCGGCTCGCCCAGGGCACGCTCCGCCTCCACGACGACATCCGGCTGATGGGCTCCGGGGCGAGGGCGGAGCCGCTCGAGCTCGGCGTCTTCCGGCCGCAGCTCGTGCCGGTGAAGCAGCTCGCCGCCGGCGAGGTCGGCTACATCGCGACCGGGCTGAAGAGCGTCCGCGACGCCCAGGTCGGCGACACCGTGACGACCGTCGCCGATCCTGCGCCGCAGCCGCTCCCCGGCTACCAGCCCGCGAAGAGCCTCGTGTTCGCGGGAATCTACCCGGTCTCCGGCGAGGACTACCCGCTCCTCCGCGACGCGCTCGAGAAGCTCCACCTCAACGACGCCAGCTTCACCTACGAGCCGGAGAGCTCGGTCGCGCTCGGGTTCGGCTTCCGCTGTGGCTTCCTCGGGCTGCTCCACATGGAGATCGTCCAGGAGCGCCTTGAGCGCGAGTTCGACCTCGACCTGATCGCCTCGGCGCCGTCGGTCGAGTATCACGTCAGGCTGCTCCACGGTCGCGGCGAGCTGGCCGTCGACAACCCGGCCAACCTCCCCGACCCGTCGGACATCGAGAGCCTGGAAGAGCCGTGGGTCAAGCTCAGCGTCGTGACGCCGGCCGGGTACATCGGCCCGCTCATGGAGCTGACGACCAACCGCCGCGGGAACTTCGAGAACATGGAGTACCTCGATCCGGCCCGCGTCGTGCTCCATTTCGAGATGCCGCTCTCGGAGCTGATCGTCGACTACTTCGACCAGCTCAAGAGCCGCAGCCAGGGCTACGCGTCGATGGACTACGAGGAGCTCGGCTACCGGCCGGCGAATCTGGCGAAGGTCGACATCCTCGTCAACGGCGAGCCGGTCGATGCCCTCTCGCTGATCGTCCATCGCGACAAGGCGCAGCCCGTCGGCCGGGCGCTCGCCGAGCGCCTCAAGCAGCTGATCCCGCGCCAGATGTTCGAGATTCCGATCCAGGCGGCGATCGGAAGCAACGTGATTGCGCGGGAAACGGTCCGCGCGATGCGCAAGAACGTGCTGGCCAAGTGCTACGGTGGCGACATCACCCGCAAGCGGAAGCTGCTCGAGAAGCAGAAAGAGGGAAAGCAGCGGATGAAGCGGGTCGGCTCGGTCGAGATCCCGCAGGAGGCCTTCCTGGCGATGCTCCGCATGGACGAGGGCTGAGGCTCCGCCGTGGAGGACTGGCTCCCGACGCTCCGGACGTTGATCGCCGCCGGCCTCGCCCTGCTGCTGATCATGCTCAGGCTCGAGGCGGCCCGGTTCAGCGCTGCCGAGTACGACGACACGTTCGAGGGGCAGGCGCCCTCGCTCCGGCGGCGGGTCGCCTGGTACGCGATCGGCCTGGTCCTCGTTGCCGCGATCTTCGTCGTCCATCCGTCGCCCCAGAGTGACTTCGCCCTCGGCGCCGGCGACCGCCCGAAGACGATCTTCTACGGCTTCCTCTACGCCGCGATCGGGACGGCGACTGCTCTCGGGATCGCGCTCTACCGCTATCGCCGGCTGCGCTTCCCCGACGTCTGGTCGTACCCCGGGGCACTGCTCAATGCGGTGGTCACCGCGATCATCGACGAGGTCGCCTTCCGCGGCGCCGTCCTCGGGATCCTCCTCCTGACCGGCCTGAACCCGACCGCCGCGAACGTGATCCAGGCGCTCCTGTATGCCCTGGCAACCCGGCTCGGGGCACCCGGCCGCAACCGCTGGCTGCTGGTGATGGCCGTCCTGATCGGGCTCGCGGGCGGCTGGGTCACCGCGGTCACCGGCGGGATCGCGGCCGCGTTCCTGGGCCACGCGGTGACGCGGTTCGCGGTGTTCGTCTCGACCGGCCACGCCGGCCAGTTCCTGCCGCGCGGCCGGGAGGTCGAGGAGATCGAGGCGAAGCGACGGCCCCCACAGGGCTGGCGGGTCATCGGACCTCGGGAGCCGGCGTCGCGGGATCGGTGAGCTCGGCCGTCGCGTTCCGCGAGCACGTCGCTGCGATGACCGATGTTCGTGCGCGGCCGCCGGTCGGGCTGTACGTCCACGTCCCGTTCTGCGTATCGCTCTGTCCGTACTGCGACTTCGTGGTGTTCGCGGGCGCGGCCGCCCGCGGGCCGGCGAACCGGATCGCGGCGTTTGAGGCCGCGGTCGCGACGGAGCTCGAGCTGCGGGCGGACGCCCTCGACGAGGCCTTCGGAGCCCCTGGGTCGGTCGCCCGTCCGGCGCTCGACACCGTGTACCTCGGCGGCGGCACGCCGAGCCTGCTCCCGACCGACGCCGTCGCGCGGCTGCTCGACACGGTCCGCCGCCGGTTCGGCGTCGGGCCCGACGCCGAGATCACGATCGAGGCCAACCCCGGCCCGGACGAGCGAGGCGATCCGGGTGCGCTCGCGGCGCTGGGCGTGACCCGGATCTCGTTCGGGGCGCAGAGCCTGGATCGCGCCGAGCTCCGTCGACTGGGCCGTCGCCACCATCCCGAGGACGTCGCCGATGCCGTGGCCGGGGCCCGTTCGGGCGGCATCGGCTCGATCAACCTGGACCTGCTCTACGACCTCCCCGACGGGTCGCTCGGGACCTGGATCGAGACCCTCGACGACGCGCTCGACCTGGAGCCGGACCACCTGTCGCTGTACGCCCTGACGCTCGACGACCCGGACGCCGAGGGCCTGACGGGCCCAGACGGCGACCACGTTCCGACGACCCGCGGGGCCCGCCGCTGGCGCGACGCCGCGCTCCCGTCCCAGGACGAGGACCGCGCCGCGGCCCAGTACTACCACGCCGTGGATCGGCTCGCGGCGCACGGCTGGCGGGGCTACGAGATCAGCAACTGGGCGCGACCGGGCCACGAGAGCCGCCACAACCTCGCCTACTGGGACCGGCGACCGTACGAGGCGGTCGGACCTGGCGCCCATGCGTTCGACGGCGCGACCCGGCGGTGGAACGCCGCGCACCTCGGGCGGTACGTCGAGGCGCTCGCGCCGAACGGAGCATCCGGCCCCGCGCCCCACCTTCCGCCAGGGGGCCACGAGCCGATCGACGAGGGGACCGCTGCCGCGGAGGCGACGATCCTCGGTCTTCGGACGGATCGTGGGCTGCCCCGCGCCGCCGCCGAGCTCCCGCCCCTGGCCGACGCCTTCGGCTGGGCGATCGCCGCCGAGCTCCTGTCGATCGACGCATCGGACCGGATCGTCCTGACGACGCGGGGCCGGCTGCTCTCCAATGAGCTGTTCGCTCGGCTGGTCTGATGGCGACCTCTCTTCCGCTCGACACCCGCCAGGCCCGGATCGCGCGACGACTCCTCGAGACGGTCGGTCCGGCGAGCGTGGACGACCTCGCGACCGAGCTGAAGCTGACCGATCGGATGGTCCGCTACAACCTCGCCTCGATCGAGGGCGTGCTCGAGGGACACGGCCTCCGGCTCGCGCGCCGGCGCGGAGTCGGGATCTGGATCGAGGGCACCCCGAAGGCACGCTCCGAGCTGCTGGCCGACCTCGCCGGCGCACCGGGCCCGTCGGTCCTCGACCCGACCGATCGCCGCAGCCGGATCCTCCTCGGGCTCCTCATCGCGTCCCCGGAACCGGTGCGGTCGGAGGCGTTCGAGGAGGTCCTCGAGGTCTCTCGTCCGACGATCCGCCGCGACATGCGCGAGGTGGAAGGCTGGCTCGAGGGCCACCGCCTGCATCTCCGACGGATCCCGGGGCGCGGGATCGCGGTCGCCGGCGGCGAAGTCGAGCTGCGCGGCGGGCTCCTCGCCCTCGTCCTCGAGGTGGCGACGCCGACGGCGCTCGGCCCGCAGACGGCCCGTCCGGCCAGCCAGCGTCCCGTCGCGTCGAGGGCGCCATCGTCTGACGTCGAGACCGATCTCGACGCCTATCTCGGCCGACTCGACCTGTCGACCTTCCGGTCGATCCTCGCCCAGGAGCTGCGCGATCTCGACGAGGGCGATCCGACCGTCACCGCGGCCGCGCTCTACCTCGCGGTCGTCGCCGACCGGATCCGAGATGGCCGAGTTGCGCGCCTCGGCGGCGGCCGCCTCCGTTCGCTGCTGGACCATCCCGCGTCGGCCAGCGCGGCCCGGATTGCCTCGGCCGTCGAGCTCGCGATCGGCGTCACGCTCGGCCGGATGGACGTCGCTGCGATCACGGAGTCGCTCCTCGGCCTGACCCAGCTCGTGACGGTGGACGCCCAGCCGGAGGCCATCGACGTCCGCTACATCGACCGGATCATCGCCGCGGCTGGGGCTCGGATCCACCCCTCGCTGGCGGCCGACGAGCAGCTTCGGACGAGTCTGTCGGAGCACGTCCGGCGGCTCCACGTCCGGCTCCGCTTCGGGCTGCCGATCAGCAACCCGCTGCAGCAGGAGGTCCGCCGTCGCTACCCCGACGTGTACCGCGCCGCCGCGGAGATCCTCGCCGAGGTCGGGCCCCTGATCGGCGCCGAGACGCCCGTCGAGGAGATCGGGCTGCTGACGATGTACTTCGCCGGCTCGCTGGAACGCCATCGCCTCCGGCCGAAGGTCCGCGTCACGGTCGTCTGCCCGGCCGGCATGGCGACCGCCTGGATCCTCGTCTCGCGGCTCGTCGCGGAATTCCCCGAGATCGAGGTGATCCGCGTCGTCTCGAAGGCCAGCTTCGAGACCGAGCCCGGCGAGGAGCCGGACCTGGTCGTGAGCACGATCCCCCTCGAGGAGCCGTCGGACGCCACGGTCTCGATCGTCGTCAGCCCGCTCCTTCGCGAAGCCGACGTCCGCCGGCTCGGCCGGATCCTCGCCTCCCTGGCTCCTGCCTCGAACGGCTCCGCCTGACCGAAACCTCATCCGTCAGACGGCGCGGCGATCGCGCGCGTCACAATTGTCACAAGTCGCGCCACGACAGATTGGCACTTGTTTGCCGTTCGGTTGCGCTTCGATGATCCCTCCCTACACCTTGGAGTGGAGGAGACACGGTGCAGGAACGGGTTCAACGCTACGGCGGCTACCTGGCCGCAATGGTCCTACCCAACATCGGCGCGATCCTCGCCTGGGGATTGATCACGGCGTTCGTCATCCCGACCGGCTGGACTCCCAACGAGCACGTCGCGACCGTTGTCGGGCCGATGATCAACTTCATGATCCCGCTGCTGATCGGCTACACGGGCGGCAAGCTCGTCTACGGCCATCGCGGCGGCGTCGTCGGCGCGGTCGCGACCTTCGGGGTCGCCGTCGGCGCCGGCATCCCGATGTTCCTCGGGGCGATGGTCATGGGGCCGGTCGGCGCCTTCCTGATCAAGCTCTTCGACGACAACTTCGCCGATCGGATCCGGTCCGGCTTCGAGATGCTCGTGAACAACTTCTCGGCCGGCATCCTCGGCGCGATCCTCGCCGCGCTCGGCGTGCTCTTCCTCGGGCCCTGGTTCGCTGCCCTGTCCGGCGCCCTCGGCGACGGGGTCAGCGCGATCATCAAGGCCGGCCTGCTGCCGCTCGCCGACATCCCGATCGAGGTCGCGAAGGTCCTCTTCCTGAACAACGCGATCAACCACGGCGTCCTCGCGCCGCTCGGCGTTGCCGCCGCCGCCGCGAGTGCGGATCACCGGGCGATCCACTTCCTCCTCGAGACGGACCCGGGACCGGGCCTCGGCCTGCTCCTGTCGTTCATGTTCTTCGGCAAGGGCATGGCGAAGTTGTCGGCCCCCGGCGCGATCGTCATCCACTTCTTCGGTGGGATCCACGAGATCTACTTCCCGTATGTCCTGTCCCACCCGATCATGATCGTCGCGATGTGGGCCGGCGGGATCGCCGCGGACCTGGTCTTCGTCGCAACCAATGCCGGGCTGGTGGCCACGCCGTCCCCGGGCAGCATCTTTGCCTACCTCGCCGTCATCCCACCGGGCCAGCACATCGCGGTGCTCTCCGGGGTGGCGGTCGGCGCGGTCGGCTCGTTCCTCGTCGGCTCACTCATCCTGCGGCTCTATCCCGTCAAGGAGACGGATGAGGAGCTCGCGATGGAGACTCCGACGACCCTACCCGCTGGCGTCCCGGCCTGACCCAGCGACGCTCTTCGCACCCCGTCCGCACGCGCCGCCCGACGTCCCCGACGCCGGGCGGCGCATCATCACCGGGAAGGATTCGCCATGACCGAGAAACGAGCCGAGGACGTCCACGTGGTCGCATTTGCCTGCGAGGCCGGAATGGGCTCCAGCCTGATCGGCGCGAACCAGCTGAAGAAACGGGTGAAGGACGCCGGTCTCGCGGTCCAGGTCATTCATTCCCCGGTCAACCAGATCCCGCCCAACACGGACGTCGTGATCGCCCACGAAGGCCTCGCGGCGCGGGCGCGGAGCGCCGCTCCGCAGGCGGTCGTGCTGTCATTCCGGAACTTCCTCAACAACCCCGCCAGCGACCTCCTCGTGAAGCGGCTCCAGGCAGGCCAGTCGATCTCGGACCAGGCGGGCGGCGGATGATCGGCGATGTCCTGACCAGCGAGGGCGTCCGCGTCGGTGCGCGGGCCGCGGATCTGCACGACGCCATCGAGCAGGTCGGGGCGATCCTCGTCACCGAGGGCCTCGTGACGGACGGCTACATCAAGGCGATGCACGAGCGCGAGGCGATCGTGTCCACGTATCTCGGCAACGGCATCGCCCTGCCCCACGGCACGAACGACGCCCAGGACACGATCCTCCGAACCGGGCTCGCCGTGGTCCAGTTTCCCGACGGGGTCCCGTGGGGCGAGGAACCGGCGCGTCTCGTGATCGGCCTCGCCGCCAGGTCGGACGAGCACATCGAGGTCCTGTCGCGCCTCGCGACGATCCTCGGCGACGCCGAGGTCTGCGAGCGCCTGGCACGAACCACCGATGCGGAGGAGATCTACACGACGCTGATGTCGCCACCATCCGAGGGCGGCGGTGCCCACGAGGAGCTCCCGCCCGGGATCCCCCGGACCGTGCGGATCTCCAACCCGTCCGGCCTCCACGCCCGCCCGGCCGCGCAGGTCGTCGCGCGCCTCCAGCCGCTTGACGCACAGGTCACGCTGGAGGTCAACGGCAAGCGTGCCGATGCTCGGAGCATCACGGCGACGCTCGGCCTTGGCGCATCGGTCGGCGACGAGCTGACCATCACGGTGCACGGCCCCGACGCGACCGCCGCGCTCGACGCCGTCCTGTCGATCGTCACCAGTGGGAGCGACATATGAGCCGTCTCGACCGGGCCGCGATCGCGGCCGCGCTCACGGAGAAGCTGTCCGCGACGCCCGATCCCGAGGGCATCGCCGACCTCGTGGCGAGCCAGGGGCGCATCGCGATCGCCGCGACGCCCGCCGAGATCGATCCCGCGATCACCCGGTTGAAGCCGCTGTCGGGCTATCGCTGGATCGCGATCAACGGCGGCGACCTCTTCGGGGCCAGCCCGAAGACGATCGGGACGAAGATCGGGATCGTCGACCCGACGGGCAAGGTCCTGAAGGCGGCGGACCTTCCCCGCCCGAAGGCATGACCCCCCGGGCCGCCGACTCGCCGCTCGAGGCCCCCGCGACGGCGCTCGCCTGGAACGTCTACGGCGCGGGCATCGACCACATCGGCCGCGACGGGCGGCCCGAGCCGGTCCCGGTCCCGCGGCCGGGCGACGACCAGCTGCTGATCCGCGTCGACGCGGTCGGGCTGTGCTTCTCGGACATCAAGCTCCTCCGCCTCGGCGGCGACCACCCGAAGCTGTACGGACGCGACCTGGCCCACGACCCGACCCGCCTGGGGCACGAGACGTCGGTCACGGTCATCGACGCCGGCGCGCACCTCCGCGATCGGTTCCGGCCCGGCCAGCGACTGGCCATCCAGCCCGACATCTACGTCGACGGCCGAAGCACGGCTTACGGCTACACGATCCCCGGCGGCCTGATCCAGTACCACGTCATCGGACCGGAGGTCCTCGCGGCCGATGACGGCGCCTACGTCGTCCCGGTCGACGACCGGATGGGCTTCGCCGAGACGGCCCTGACCGAGCCGTGGGCGTGCGTCGAGGCCGCGTACACGCAGCGGCGTCGGCTGGCGCCGCGGCCGGGCGGCCGGACCTGGATCGTCGCTCGATCGGGCGACACGCGGTCGTACACGTTCGGGCAGGCGCTCCGCGACGCCGCCGAGGTCACCGTGACGGATGCGTCCGACGACCTCGTCTCGGCGATCCGCGCCGCGATCGGGACCGACACGCGGATGACCGGGGCGGCCATCGACGAGGCCGTCGCCGCCGGACCGTACGACGACGTCATCGCGATCGGTCGCCTGGACCCGGACGTGATCGAGCGCGCCGGCGACGCCGTTGCTTTCCGCGGGACGATCAACCTGGTGGCGGACGAGCCGTACGCCGGACCGGTCTCGATCGACGTCGGGCGGCTCCACTACCACTACGTCGCGTGGCTCGGGACCTCGTCGACCGACGCATCGTCCGCGTACGGCGAGACCCGCAACCGGGCCGAGCTGCGTCGGGACGGCGTGACCGTCGTCGTCGGCGCGGCCGGGCCGATGGGCCAGATGCACGTGGAGCGGGCCCTCGCGATGGCCGACGGACCGCGGCTCGTCGTCGGGGTCGACCTCGACCCGGAGCGACTCGCGGCCGCCGAGCGGAAGCTCGCGCCGCTCGCAGCGGACCGCGGCCGCGCCCTGAGGATCGTCCGGATCGGGCCGGAGCCGGGCGCCCTCGAGACGCTGGCCCGGTCGCTGACCGACGGGCGCGGCGCCGACGACGTGGTCATCACCGCGCCGGCGGCCGCTGCCGTCGCGTCCGGCGCGGCCGCGATGGCGCCCGACGGGATGCTCGTCCTGTTCGCCGGCGTTCCCGTCGGGACGCGGGTCGCCCTCGACCTGTCGCCGATCTTCCTCGGCGGCGCCCAGTACACCGGCACGTCGGGCTCGCGGATCGTCGACCAGGCCCGGGTCGTCGCGAAGACGCTCGACGCCGAGCTCGCTCCACGCCGGGCGCTTGCGGCCGTCGGCGGCATCGAGACCGCGGCCGAGGCACTCCAGGCGCTCGTCGACGGGCGCTACCCGGGCAAGATCGTGATCTTCCCGCAGCTCAGCGGGCTGCCGCTGACCGGCCTCGACGAGCTCGCCGGCGATCCCGAGATCGGGCCGCTCCTCGACGCCGACGGGACATGGACGCAGGCCGCCGAGCGCGCCCTGTTCGCCCGATACGCGCGAGACGCCCGGGCCCCCGTTCCGTCGTGATCGTCACGGTGACCCCGAATCCGAGCATCGACCGGACGTTGACCGTCCCCACCGTCCGGCGCGGCGAGGTTGTCCGGGCGTCGACCGTCGCGGACGAGGCGGGCGGCAAGGGCATCAATGTCGCTCGGGCGCTCGTCGACATGGACCACGCGGCCATCGCGGTCGTGCCCGCCTCGGAGGCGACGCGGCGTCGCCTCCAGGACCTCCTCTGCGACCACCCGCCGTTGCGGGTCGTCCCGATCGACGGCGAGATCCGGGTGAACGTGAGCCTCGTCGAGCCCGACGGCATGGTCACGAAGATCAACGAGCCCGGGCCGACGCTGACCCCGCGTGAGGCGGACCGCCTCGTCGACGACCTCGCCGGGACCATCGACGACGTGGGTGGGGTCGAGTGGGTGGTGGGCTGTGGCTCGCTGCCGCCCGGCGTCGCCGAGGCCTTCTACGCCCGGCTCGCCGAGCGTGTCGGCACCTCGGCTCGGATCGCCGTCGACGCCGATCGCGGGGCGCTGCGCGCCGCCCTGTCCCGGCCGCTCGCCCTCGTGAAGCCGAACCGATCGGAGCTCGAGGAGCTCGTCGGGCGGCCGCTCGAGACGCTCGGCGCCGTCGTCGACGCCGCGACGGAGCTCGTGTCGACCGGCGTCGAGCGGGTCCTCGTGAGCCTCGGCGCGGACGGCGCCGTGTTCGTCGATGCCTCCGGTGCCGCATACCACGCCGTGGCGCCGATCGACGACGTCGTCAACCCGGTCGGCGCGGGGGACGCCCTCCTCGCCGGGTTCCTTGCCGGCGGGGCCGACGCGGGCGCGCTGCCCACCGCGATCGCCTGGTCGGTGGCGGCCTGTCGCGCGGCCGGGACCCGGATGCCGCCGGTCACGCCGCGCGACGAGGCAGCGGTCGTCGTTCGGCCGACGATCGACCGCTCCCTCACGCTCAGTCGATGATCGAGGACCGGGCCGTGCGGATCGCCGCCGTCGCCGCTGCCCCGGGGGTCGCCGTCGGCCGCTGGACCGAGCTGCGCCGGACGGCCCTCCCCGCGCCCAGGCGGATCGACCAGGCCGATGCTCCGGCCGAGAGCGCTCGCCTGAAGGCCGCCGCCAACGACGCCGCCCTCGAGCTGATGGCCCTGAGCGATCAGGTCGCCGAATCCGGTCACGAGGACGAGGCGGCCATCTTTGCCGCGCACGCGGCAATGGCCTGGGACCCGGCCTTGATGGACGCCGCCATCCGCGAGATCGAAGCCGGCACGGACGCGAATGGGGCGATCCGATCGGCTGGACAGGCCACGGCGGCGACGCTCGCCGCCGTCGAGGACGAACTGATCCGCGGCCGGTCGACGGACGTCCTCGACGTGTGCGATCGGATCGCCCGTCGGCTGGCCGGCCTGCCGACCGACGAGGACCTCCTGCCCGCGCCGGCCATCGTCGTCGCCGAGGACCTCGCGCCGTCGTTGACGGCCACATTGCCGCGCGAGCGGATTCTCGGGATCGCCCTCGAGTCGGGCTCCGCGACGTCGCATGCGGCGATCCTCGCCCGTGCCTACGGGATCCCGGCCGTCGTCGGGGCGGCCGGCCTCATCGCCGCCGTCCGCGCCGCGGGTTCGTCGAAGGATCTGGCGATCGACGGCTCGAGCGGGGTGGTCGTCGTCGATCCGGGCGACGACGATCGAGTCCAGCTCGCCGAGCGGGCGACGGCGGATCGAGCGGCCCGGGAGCGCGACCTCGAGGAGGCGGCGCTGGATGCGGTCACGACCGACGGAATCGCGGTCACGCTCCTCGCCAACATCGGCGGCCCGGACGAGGCGTCGGCGGCCGTCGCCCTCGGGGCCCGCGGGGTCGGCCTGTTCCGGACGGAGTTCCTCTTCCTGGAACGGAACCAGCCGCCGTCGGAGGACGAGCAGGTCGACGCCTACCGCCGGGTCGTCGAGGCGTTCGGCGGAGCGCCGGTCACGATCCGCCTGCTCGACGTCGGCGGCGACAAGCCGATCCCCTACCTGCCGATGCCCACCGAGGAGAACCCGTTCCTCGGCGTCCGTGCGCTGCGGCTGGCCGCGACACGCCCGGAGCTGTTCGTCACCCAGCTGCGGGCCTGCTACCGGGCGGCCGCGGCGGGCCCCGTCAAGGTGATGGCGCCGATGGTCGCCGACGGCCGCGACGTCGAGACCCTTCTCGCCCTCGCCTCCCAGGCTCGCAGCGCCCTGCTCGCCGAGGGCGTGCTGATCGGCGACGTCGCGCTCGGCGTGATGCTCGAGATCCCGTCGGCCGTGCTCACCGCCCCGGCATGGTTCGGCCGGACCCGGTTCGCCAGCCTCGGCACGAACGACCTCCTCCAGTACACGCTCGCGGTCGATCGTGGCAACCCGGCGCTCGAGCGCTACCGCGACTCGCTCCATCCCGCGCTGCTCCAGCTGATCGGCTCGGCCGTCCGGGCCGCCGACGCCGCCGGGATCGAGCTGTCCGTCTGCGGCGAGATGGCCGGCGATCCCGTCGCGGCGCTGGCCCTCGTCGGGCTCGGGGTCCGCTCGCTCAGCATGACCGCGCCGAGCCTCGCGGCGGTCCGCCGGGCCATCCGCGCGGCGTCGGCCGAACGCCTCCGGGAGGCCGCCGCGGCGGCGCTCGCCGCGCCCTCCGCGGCGGAGGCTCGAGTCCTCTTCGTGACCGTCCAACCCAGCTGAAGACCCGCCGGCGCCGACCCCGGAATCGGACCGGCCGGCATTGACACTCGGAGTGGGCGACTGCTAGGATTCCTTAGCACTCAGACCTGTCGAGTGCTAACTTTCCTTCCAGCGACGAGCACCGCTCGTCCGCACCCACGAGGCAGCAGCGTGGCGCGACGAAACCGCACCACCGGTTCGCTCGATCAGCGCTCGGAATCGATCCTGCGGGCCGTCATCGACGAATACGTGGCCACCGCCGTCCCGGTCGCATCCCAGGCCCTGGTCGTCCGCTATGGTCTGGCCGTGTCGAGCGCGACGGTCCGCAACATCCTCGCCGACCTCGAGGAGAGCGGCCTCCTGACCCACCCCCACACGAGCGCGGGCCGCATCCCGACCGACGCCGGCTATCGCTACTTCGTCGAGTCGATCGCCGATTCGAGCCAGCTTCCGGCGGTCGAGCAGCTGATGATCCGCCACCAGTTCGGCCAGGTGCAGCACGCGTCCGAGCAGTGGTTCCGCCTCGCGGCGACGACCCTGGCGGCCGCCAACCGCAGCGCCGGCCTCGCCACGCCGGCCAAGCCGCGCGCCGCCCACGTCCGGCGGATCGACCTCGTCTCGATCAGCGAGCGCCTGGCGAGCCTGATCATCGTGTTCCGCGAGGGCGCGGTCCGGCAGGTCCTCGTGACCCTGTCCGAGCCCGCGGAGCAGGAGGCGCTGACCCGGGTCGCCGTGATCCTCGATGAGCTGATGGCCGGCCGAACGGCCATCGACGCTGAGCGGGCAGTCGCCCGGATCGACGGCGACGGGCCGATCGGCTCCGTCGTCCGGCGCGTCGGCGAGCGGGTCATCGCCGCGATCCGCGACTACGACGCGACGGTGATCGAGGAGGTATTCAGCGACGGTCTCCTCCACGTGATGGAGGCGCCCGAGTTCGAGCGGAGCGACAAGCTGCGCCGCGTCTTCGCCGCCCTCGAGAACCGGGCCTACCTCGGCCAGCTCCTCGACCGCGTGGCCGGGACGGGCGCGGTCAATGTCTTCATCGGGGCCGAGAATGCCCCCGAGGAGATGCGCGATGTGTCGCTCGTCCTCGCGCCGTACGGTGAGCCGGGCAGCGCCGTCGGCGTCGTCGGCGTCCTCGGTCCAACCCGGATGGCCTATCCCCAGGCGATCGGCACCGTCCGCTTCGTCTCCACCCTCATGAACGAATTGGTGCAACACCTCTATGCCTGACCTTCGCGACCTCCGCGGCCGGCCCCTCGGCCGCAACGGCAACCCCGCTTCGGCCCGGCCCGCCCACGCCGCAGGCCACCGGACGCGCGCCCAGGAGCGGATCGACGAGATCGATGTCTCGCCGACCAAGCTGCTCGCCGACATCGAGGCCCTCAAGGGCGAGCTCGAGTCGACCAGGACGAAGGTGGACGAGTACCTCGCCGGGCTGCAGCGCGAGCGGGCGGAGTTCACGAACTTCCGCCGCCGAACGTCGGAGGAGCGCGAGCAGATGCTCGGCCTCGCCGGTGAGGACCTGATCCGGAAGGTCCTGGCGATCGCCGACGACTTCGACCTCGCGATCGACAACCGCCCGCCGGAGATCGCCGACAACAGCTGGGTCGAGGGCGTCGCCGCGATCGATCGGAAGCTCCGGGCCCTCCTCGAGAGCGAGGGCGTCCGCCCGATCGACGCCGAGCCCGGCACGCCGTTCGATCCGCGCGAGCACGAGGCGATCGCCACCGTCCCCGGTAGCGGCCGGGCCGAGGGCGAGATCGTCGACGTCGTCCGGCGCGGCTACAAGCTGCGCGACCGGGTCATCCGCCCGGCCCTCGTCGCCGTCGCGGCGGGCGAGGCGACGAACGATGCGGCGGACGCCCCACCCACGCACTGATCCCTCGAACCGACTTCAACCGACAGGAGAACCAACCACGATGGGCAAGATCATCGGCATCGACCTCGGGACGACCAACAGCGTCGTCGCCGTCATGGAGGGCGGGGAGCCGACCGTCATCGCCTCGGCCGAGGGCGGCCGGACGGTGCCGTCGGTCGTCGCCTTCAGCAAGACCGGGGACCGCCTCGTCGGCCAGCTGGCCAAGCGCCAGGCAGTCACGAACCCGGCCAACACGATCTATTCGATCAAGCGCTTCATGGGCCGTCGCTGGGACGACCCGGAGACGAAGCGGGCCAAGGAGCTCGTCAGCTACACCGTCGAGAAGGATGGCAAGAGCGACGGCGTCGTGGTCAAGGTCGGCGACAAGACCTACACGCCGCCCGAGATCAGCGCGATGGTCCTCCAGAAGCTGAAGACCGACGCGGAGGCGTACCTCGGCGAGAAGGTCATCGAGGCCGTGATCACGGTCCCGGCCTACTTCGACGACACCCAGCGCCAGGCGACCAAGGATGCCGGCCGCATCGCCGGTCTCGAGGTCCGCCGGATCATCAACGAGCCGACGGCGTCGGCGCTCGCCTATGGCCTCGATAAGAAGCACGACGAGAAGATCGCCGTCTACGACCTCGGCGGCGGCACGTTCGACATCTCGATCCTCGAGCTCGGCGAGGGCGTCTTCGAGGTCAAGGCGACCAACGGCGACACGCACCTCGGCGGCGACGACTTCGACCAGCGCGTCATCGAGTGGCTCCTGGCCGAGTTCAAGAAGGACCAGGGCATCGACCTGTCGAAGGACCCCCAGGCCCTCCAGCGGCTCAAGGAGGCCGCCGAGAAGGCGAAGATCGAGCTCAGCTCGACCTCGTCGACCGAGATCAACCTGCCGTACATCACGGCCGATGCGTCGGGCCCGAAGCACCTCGTCGTGAGCCTCACCCGGGCCAAGCTCGAGGACCTCGTGCGCGACCTCATCGAGAAGACCAAGAACCCGGTCCAGGCGGCCCTCAAGGACGCCGGGCTGAAGGCGGCCGACATCGACGAGGTGATCCTCGTCGGCGGCCAGACCCGGATGCCGGCGGTCGTCGACGCGGTCAAGGCGGTGTTCAACGGCAAGGAACCCCACAAGGGCGTCAACCCGGACGAGGTCGTCGGCATCGGCGCCGCGATCCAGGCCGGCGTCCTCGCCGGTGACGTCAAGGACGTCCTGCTCCTCGACGTAACGCCGCTGTCCCTCGGGATCGAGACCCTCGGCGGCGTGATGACGAAGCTGATCGATCGGAACACGACGATCCCGACGTCCAAGTCACAGGTGTTCTCGACGGCGTCGGACAACCAGGGCCAGGTCGAGATCCACGTCCTCCAGGGCGAGCGCGAGTTCGCCGCGGACAACAAGACGCTCGGCCGGTTCATCCTCGACGGCATCCCGCCGGCGCCACGCGGCGTGCCCCAGATCGAGGTGACGTTCGACATCGACGCGAACGGCATCCTCGACGTCAAGGCGAAGGACCGAGCGACGTCGAAGGAGCAGCAGGTCCGGATCACCGCGTCGTCGATGCTCTCGAAGGAGGACGTCGACAAGATGGTCCGCGAGGCGTCGGAGCACGCCGACGAGGACCGCAAGCGACGCGAGGAGGTCGAGGTCCGCAACCAGGCGGAGCAGCTGACCTACCAGGCGGAGCGAACGCTCAAGGACCTCGGCGACAAGGTCTCGTCCGAGGACAAGGCGACCGTCGAGAACCAGGTGTCGTCCCTCCGCGAGGCACTGAAGGGCTCCGACATGGAGGCCATCTCCGCGGGTGCTGCGGCCCTCGCCGAGACGCTCCAGCGGGTGTCGACGGCCGCCTACCAGGCGGCCGCGTCCGAGGCCGGTCCGAACGGCACCGACGGGGGCGCGGCCGGCGCGGGCGGTCAGGGCGGTGAGTCGGGCGCGGAGGAAGGCGAACCGGCCGGGGCCCGATCCGGCGGCTCGTCGAGCGGCCCATCGGGCGACGCCGAGTCCTCGGACGACACGGTCGAGGGCGAGTTCAAGGAGGTCTGAGCGTCGCGACGCTCGACGCAGTCAGGCGCCCGCCGGGGCTTCGGCCCGCCGGGCGCTTCGATTCCCCCTGCGGCCTCATCCGGTCAAACGAATCTCGGGCGATCCTTGGCGGGACCGATCCTGTCATGCGACCGCGTGGTGTTGCACTTGTCAGGATTCGGCGGAGAAGTCACGGGTGCGGCCGCCCGAGCCGCATCGGACGCGCTGCTTAGCGACCGGCTGAGATCCGCC